>JAIVJN010000343.1 GCA_020200025.1 Acidobacteriota bacterium
AAGCCAGCTTCCCCTCGATGTGCGTGGCACCGCGTTCCAATGGCAGGTGTGGCGCGCGCTCGAACGCATTCCTCAGGGTGGGACCTGTTCGTACGCGGACGTCGCGCGATCGATCGGCCAACCCGAGGCAGCGCGTGCCGTCGCCCGGGCCTGCGCCTCGAACCCCGTCGCCATCGTCGTCCCCTGCCACCGCGTAGTCCCCAAGGCGGGCGGGCTCGGAGGATATCGCTGGGGATCGGGACGCAAGCAGGCGTTACTCGATCGGGAACGGCGCAAGTAGGCCCGTTCCGATCCGACTGACGCTACAATCTCGACGCATGCGACCGGATAGGCGGAAGGATTACGACGCGATTCTCACTGACTTCGTCGCAGGTCACCGAGGACTTCGGCTGGGGCGATTGTTCGGACGCTGCGCAGCCTTCGCCGGTCGTCGTGCGTTCGCGCGGCTTGGTGAAGGTGGGCTCGAGCTGAAGCTGCCGGCGGCGGCGCGCGAAGCGGCGGTGCGTACCGGCCTGGCCAGTCGGGAGCAGTTGCCGTCGGTCCAGGCTCAATGGACGCGTCTCCACGCCCAAGGACCCGTCGGCGCCGCCGTCCTTGGACCGTACTTGGAGATCGCCGCCCGCCACGCCGCCGAGGCGCTCGGCAGCGTGTCGGCGCGAGAGGGTCGATGAGCCGGGCGCGCTACGGCATTTCGCCGTGGATCCACGCGTATCCCGCGAGCCGTCGCCCAGCCTTTCCCCGGTGCACCACCGACCTCACCGCGCCGATCGTGATCGTCGGCGCGGGGTCGACCGGATGCTGCACGGCCTACGCGTTGGCAGCGGCGGGCGCAGCGCCGGTCGTACTCGAAGCCGACCGCATCGGTCTCGCCGGAACAGGACGAGCGACGGGCGTGGCTTCGCCCGAACCGAGCGTGTCGTTCCGCGAGCTACAAGCACGGCATGGTCGGCGCGCGGCGCGCGCGATGTTCGACGCGTCGAGGCGCGCGGTGCTCGATCTGGGAGCCACCGTGAAGCGGTTGGGCATTCGAGCCGACTTCGCGAGCGTCAACGCACTGCGCGGGGACGTGCCCGACACCGCGGCGAAGACGCTTTTGCGAGAGGCTCTGGAACGACGGAAGGCCGGCCTGGAGGCCAGCTCGGTGAAGGGCGAGGCCTTGCGAAAGCTCTCTCTGATGGAAGCTCCCTCGGGCACACGCTTGAGGGAGTGGGCGCGCTGCGACCCCTACCGGCTGGTGCTCGGGTTCGCGCGCGCGGCCACCGCACGCGGCGCAAAGTTTTTCGAACGCTCGCCGGTCGTCAGAATCAAGCACGGTCGCACGGCGATTGAGATTCAAGTCAACGGGCGCACCATTGCGGCCCAGACCGTCATCGTCTGCACGAGCGAGCCCACGGCGCTCTTCCGGCCGCTGCGACGGCACTTCCGCTTCGACGAGCAATACCTCGTCATGACGGCGCCGATGCCAGCAGCCCTTCGCCAATCAGTTAGGGCGAGCGACTTAGTCGTAACGGACGCTCACCGCCCTCCTCATCTCATCTGGCAGACCTCCGACCATCGCTTGATCGTCGCCGGAGCCGATCAGCGGCGCGTGGCCGAGCGAGCGCGCGAGAAAGTACTTGTGCAGCGCACGGGCCAATTGATGTACGAGCTTTCGCGGCTCTTTCCAGCCATTTCTGGCCTTGCGCCGGAGTTTGGCTGGCACGTCCCGACGGCGCCGACGACCGACGGCGCGATGTACGTGGGGCCGCACCGCAACTATCCCAATCATCTGTTTGCGTGGGGAACGGGACACGATCCGGCTCGTGCCTTCCTCGCCAGCCGGATGCTCTTGCGTCACGTCCAAGGCGCACCTGACAGCGACGACGCCTACTTCGCGTTCACACGGGGGTGACCTCGCAGACGCAGGGGGTAGGGCTGGCCGCTTTCTTGCGTTTTTCGGGCGTGAGTTCGCGATGATGGGCAGCCGTGCGCAACGTTTTCCAATGAATCGCAGATTTGTCGCAGCGAAGGGGCGCGATGTGTCGAGTGTCGATCGCGAAATCACACTGAGTGGCTGGCAACGTCAAACCGTTCTCGCCGCCGCCGCCCTGATTCGGGACCGGTTCGGCACCCCCCCCACCGACGCCGTGGCGCTGGCCGTGCACGACGGCTTGCTCGAGCTGCTCGATCCCAGGCGGCGAGCCGTCCGACTGGAACAAGAATTAAGTCATCTGCCAGATTTGGCGCTGAAGGATACGAAAAGCGAACGGCGTGGCGGACGGCTCCGGCGACGGGCGGGCGATCGCCGTAGCGCCGACTCCGGCCCGCCCCACGGAATCGAGCGGCGGCGGGGTCAGCGCCGCTCAGCGGCGGATCGGCGGAACGTGAAATAATGCTGCCAGCCGGGACCTCAGCCCGATCGGCCTCCGCTCGCGTCTAACTCGGCGAGCTCCGGCCCGACTGCGCTCGGACACGGCTCCTTGCGAGCTTCGTCGCGGTCGCGCTGGAGCTGCGTTCCGCGGCGAAAGCGGACGAGACCTCGCCGAGGCGACCTCCGGTCCCGGAGGCGGGCCCGCCCTTTATGGCACACTCATCCGGATGCGCATCTTTCCTGGCTCCCCCTATCCCTTGGGTGCCACATGGGACGGTCTGGGCGTCAATTTCGCGCTGTTTTCCGAGCACGGTACCAAGGTTGAGCTGTGCCTCTTCGACTCGCCCGAACCGGGTCCCGAGAGTGTGCGCTTCGAATTGACCGAGCAGACAGACATGGTCTGGCATGGCTATCTGCCCGACCTCAGGCCAGGCCAGCTCTACGGGTATCGTGTTCACGGCCCCTACAAACCCTTCCACGGCTTACGGTTCAACCCGGCGAAACTCCTCGTCGATCCCTACGCGAAGTCCATTGCCCGGCCGGTCCGGTGGAACCACGCGCTGTTCGGCTATACGTTCGGGCACCCCGATGCCGACCTGACGTTCGATCCCCGGGACAGCGTCGAATACGCGCCGCTCGCGGCCGTCATCGACTCGTCCTTCACCTGGGGAGACGACCGGCCGCCGCACACGTCGTGGCATCGGACGGTCATCTATGAGCTGCACGTCAAAGGCTTCACCAAGCTCCACCCGATGGTGCCGGAGCCTCTTCGCGGCACCTATGCCGCGTTGACGCTCCAGCCCGTCATCGATCATCTGCAGTCACTCGGGGTCACCGCCGTCGAGCTCATGCCGGTGCACCATCATGCCTACGACCGGCACCTCGTCGAGCGCGGGCTCAGCAACTATTGGGGCTACAACACCCTCTCCTATTTCGCGCCGGACCTCCGCTACTCCGACTCGTTCAAGCCCCTCGAGTCGGTACGCGAGTTCAAGATGATGGTTCGTGCCCTGCATGCCGCGGGCATCGAAGTCATTCTCGATGTGGTCTACAACCACACGGCGGAGGGCAATCACCTCGGGCCCACGCTCTCGATGCGCGGCATCGACAACCCGGCCTACTACCGGCTGATGCCGAACAACCCGCAGCACTACCTCGACTTTACGGGCACCGGCAATACCCTCAATATGCAGAGTCCACGTGTGCTCCAGCTCATCATGGACAGCCTGCGCTATTGGGTCACCGAGATGCACGTCGACGGGTTCAGGTTCGACCTCGCCAGCACGCTCGCGCGCGAGCTCTACGAAGTGGATCGCCTCGGCGCCTTCTTCGATGTCATCCATCAGGATCCGGTCATCTCGCAGGTGAAGCTCATTGCCGAGCCGTGGGATCTGGGGGAAGGCGGCTATCAGGTAGGCAACTTCCCAGTGCTCTGGACCGAGTGGAATGGCCAGTACCGAGACACCGTCCGCAGCTTCTGGCGAGGCAATGCCGGCGTCGTGTCGGAGTTCGCGACACGACTGGCGGGCAGCAGCGACCTGTATGGTCACAGTGGCCGGCGTCCGCACTCGAGCATCAACTTCGTGACGTGCCATGACGGGTTCACGTTGCAAGATCTCGTCAGCTACAACGAGAAGCACAACGAGGCCAATGGGGAGGACAACCGCGACGGCGAGAACCACAACATCAGCCAGAACTTCGGCGTCGAGGGACCCACTGACGATCCCGTCATCCGCGAGCTGCGTCGTCGCCAGCAGCGGAATTTCCTGGCGACGCTGCTCGTGTCGCAAGGCGTACCCATGATCTGTGGCGGCGATGAGATGGGCCGGACGCAGCGTGGAAACAACAACGCCTACTGCCAGGACAACGAGATCAACTGGATTGACTGGAACCTGGACGCGGACCGCGAGGCGCTGCTCGCGTTCACCGAGCACGTGATGCGCATCCGCCACAATCAGCCGGCGCTGCGACGGCGCCGGTTTTTGCGCGGCGTGGCCGTCAATGATATGAAAGACGTCACCTGGCTCTCGTCCGACGGCCAGGAAATGACACCGGACGCATGGCGCTCGCCCGGTCTGTGCTGGCTGGGGATGCTGCTCGACGGGGAGGCGGCCGACGAGATCGACGAGCTCGGCCGGCGCATCCGGGGCGATACGCTTCTGGTGCTGTTCAACGCGCACAGTCAGGCCGTGCCGTTCACGTTGGCCGGCGGGTCCGCCGCCAGCGCGTGGGAGTGCCTCGCCGACACCTACGATCGAAGCCGCGAGCTCAACGTGTGGCGCGCCAGCGAGCCCTACCCGTTGGCATCGCGCTCGGTCGCCATCTTCTCGAGCGCGGCGCCGCCCTTGCGATCATGACCGCTGCACGATCCCGACGAGTGAAGCGATCGACATCGGCACAGCCGCCCTCCACAGCCGCGCTGCCAGAGGACGGCCGCCGGCGAGTCGTCATCGACGCCGTTCGGCCGCAGATCGACGGCGGCCGATTTGCCATCAAACGCACTCAGGGCGAACACGTCTTCGTCGAGGCGGATCTTTTCGCCGACGGGCACGACACGCTCGCTGCCGTGCTTCGCTTCCGCTACGCCGGACCGGACCGGGCGATCGACGAGGGCTGGCAGGAAACGGCGATGACGCTGGACGAGAACGACCGCTGGCGCGCATCGTTCGTCGTCGAGCATCTTGGCTGGTACGAATATACGGTCGAGGGCTGGGTCGACGAGTTCGCATCGTGGCGTCACGCCCTCGCGGCTCGACTGAAGGCCAATCAAGACGTCACGTCGGAGCTGCTCGAGGGGGCAGAGCTGGTGCGGGCGGCCGCGGCGCGCGCACCCGCGGGGCCCGATCGACGAGCGCTCGTGCAATCGGCGGGCGCGCTCTCGGCCGACGGCCCCGCACTCGTGCGGGCGAAGCTGGCGGTCGAGCCCGACCTCGCGGCTCGGGTCAGCGCGGCGCCCGATCGGCGGCGGTCAACGACCTACGAGCGGACGCTGCGGATCAAGGTCGATCGCGTTCGTGCCCGCGTCGGGGCATGGTACGAATTGTTTCCACGCTCCGCGGGTCCCGACCCGACGCGCAGCGCGACGTTTGCGGAGGCGGCGGCGCGGCTGCCGGATATCGCGGCGATGGGCTTCGACGTGCTCTACTTGCCGCCGATCCATCCCATCGGCGTGACCCACCGCAAAGGCCGCGGCAACGCGCTCGTCGCCACTCCTGCCGGAACAACACAGCCTGGAGATCGCCCTCGATCTCGCCTACCAGAGCTCGCCGGATCACCCCTACGTGACGGCGCATCCCGAGTGGTTTCGCCACCGTCCCGACGGATCGATCAAATACGCCGAGAATCCGCCCAAAAAATATCAGGACATTTACCCGTTCGACTTCGACACCGATGCCTGGCGCGAGATGTGGGTCGAGCTGCGCGACATCGTGCTGTTCTGGATCGAACAAGGTGTCCGGATCTTTCGCGTCGACAACCCGCATACCAAGCCGTTCGGCTTTTGGGAGTGGATGATTGCCGACGTCCAGGTGCGCGATCCGGGCGTCATCTTTCTCTCCGAAGCGTTTACCCGACCGGCGGTCATGAAGTACCTGGCGAAGCTCGGCTTCACGCAGTCGTACACCTACTTCACCTGGCGCAACACCAAGGCCGAGATCGAAAGCTATCTGACCGAGCTCACGACGAGCGAGATGAAGGAATACTACCGGCCTAATCTGTTCGCGAATACGCCCGATATCATGCATGCCTTCCTCCAGCGCGGAGGTCTCGCCGCGTTCAAGATTCGCCTGTTCCTCGCCGCGACGCTTGGCGCCTCGTACGGCATCTACAGCGGGTTCGAGCTCGGAGAGAATCGTGCGCTGCCAGGGACCGAGGAGTATCTCGATTCGGAGAAGTATCAGTTTCAGCGTTCAGGCAACCTGGTTGGCCACGTGGCCGGACCCGAGGCCAACCCGGTTCCTTCCCCCAACATCGTCGAGCTCATCGCCGCCGTCAACACGATGCGCCGGCACTACCCGGCGTTTGCGTTCAACGAGGGCCTGCGCTTTCATCTGACCTCGAGCGAGCACATGGTCGCCTACAGCAAGACGGCGCCAGGTGACCCGAGGCGATTGCTCGTGGTGGTCTCGGTCGATCCGACGATGCCTCGAGACGGCTGGGTGTGCGCGTCCATCCTCGATGACGTCATCGAGGAGTCAGCGCTCTACACGGTGCGCGATGTCCTCACGGGCCGTGCGTATTCCTGGAAGGGTGCCTGGAATTATGTGCGCCTGGATCCCGCGACCATTCCGGCACATGTGTTGCTAATCGAACGCGAGGCCGGGAGCAGCGTGCAACCGCCGCGCGAGGGCCCGAAGGCTTGAAGATGATCGATCCCATCGCTTCCGCAACCGACCCGCTCTGGTTCAAGGACGCCATCATTTACGAGCTGCACGTTCGGGCGTTCGCGGATTCGAACGGGGATGGCATCGGCGATTTCCAGGGCCTGATCCAGAAGCTCGACTACATACAAGAGCTGGGCGTGACGTGCATCTGGCTGCTGCCGTTCTATCCGTCGCCGCTCAAAGACGACGGGTATGACATCGCGAATTACCGCGATGTGCACACGTCATACGGCACGCTGCGCGACTTTCGCGCCTTTCTGCGCGAGGCGCACGCACGCGGTCTTCGCGTTTTCACCGAGCTCGTCGTCAATCACACCTCGGACCAGCATCCGTGGTTTCAGGCGGCACGCCGCGCGGCCCCCGGCTCGGCGAAGCGCAACTTCTACGTGTGGAGCGAGACGGCGAAGGAATACGCCGACGCCCGCATCATCTTCACCGACACCGAGACCTCCAACTGGACGTGGGATCCGGTTGCGCACGCCTACTACTGGCACCGCTTCTTCGGCCATCAGCCCGACCTGAATTACGACAACCCGCACGTGCGGCGAGCGGTCATCAAGGTGATGCGCTACTGGCTCGACATGGGTGTCGATGGCCTCCGGCTCGATGCCGTGCCGTATCTCATCGAGCGCGACGGGACGAACTGCGAGAATCTGATCGAGACGCATCTGATTCTCAAGGCGCTCCGCAAGGAAGTCGACGCGCACTCGGCGGACCGCGCCCTTCTTGCGGAGGCAAACCAGTGGCCGGCAGATGTGCGCCCGTACTTCGGCGATGGCGACGAGTGCCACATGGCGTATCACTTCCCGCTGATGCCGCGCATCTTCATGGCGGTCAAGCAGGAAGATGCACATCCGATCGTCGAGATCCTGCGCCAGACGCCCGAGATTCCGCCGAATTGCCAATGGGCGCTGTTCCTTCGGAACCATGATGAGCTGACGCTCGAGATGGTGACCGACGAAGAGCGTGACTATATGTACACCGCGTATGCGGCGGATCCGCAGATGCGGCTCAACAGCGGCA
The DNA here is from genome assembly GCA_020200025.1 of Acidobacteriota bacterium. GTDB lineage: Bacteria > Acidobacteriota > Vicinamibacteria > Vicinamibacterales > UBA2999 > JAIVJN01. The sequence continues at coordinate 7,756 of JAIVJN010000343.1, forward strand.
TTCGGCGACGACTTGCCCCCCTGATGGAGTACAGCCGCAGCCGCATCGAGCTCTTGAACAGCCTGCTGCTCTCGTTACCTGGGTCACCGATCATCTATTACGGCGACGAGCTGGGGATGGGCGACAACGTCTATCTCGGCGACCGCAACGGCGTGCGGACGCCCATGCAGTGGACGGGGGACCGAAACGCCGGGTTCTCGCGCGCCGATCCGGCGCGGCTCTTCGCGCCTCCGGTCATGGACCCGCTCTACGGATACCAGGCGATCAACGTCGAGGCGCAGGAGCGGTCGCCGGCCTCGCTCCTCAATTGGATGCGGCGCATGCTCGCGCTGCGTCGGAAATATCGCACGTTCGGACGTGGCAGTATCGATTTCATCCCCACCGATAATCGTCGTGTTCTTGCGTACGTGCGAGAGGACGAGGAGTGCCAGATCCTGGTGATCGCGAACATGGCGCGCACTGTCCAGCCGGTCCACCTCGATCTCTCCCGCTTCCGCAACCGGCACCTCGTCGAGATGATCGGCGGCACCGAGTTCCCGCCCGTGGGCAGCGACCCGTATTTCCTCACCATCGGGCCACACAGCTTCTACTGGTTCTCACTGTCGAAGGTGGCCGAGCCGATCGTCCTGCAGCGGCCACGCACGGGTCTCGCCACCGGCGAGACGCTCCCGGCGCTCCTCGTCAGCGCCGTGTGGGAAGATCTCTTCGATAGTCACGCACGTCGGGTGCTCGAGCGCGACGCGCTCGTGACGTTCTTGTCGCGCCAGCGCTGGTTCGGCGGGAAGGCCCGCCATGTCGACCGCGTGCACTTCGTCGACTGGATGACGCTGAGGCGCGCTCGTCGACCCCGGCGTGAGCCAGGCCGTTCTCGCGCGCACCCGCGAGGGCGGCGACCTCGTCTTCAAGCACGGTGTCTTGCACATCGATCACGGGCCCGAAGCGCGAGCCGATCTCGAGGTCGATGTCGAGAGCTTGAAACCGTACATTCCGTCACTCGAGCAGAGCAACTCGAACGTGCTGCTCGGCGATCGCTTCATGCTGAAGGTGTTCCGGCGGCTCGAGCCGGGAGAGAACCCCGACATCGAAGTCGGGCGTGCGTTCGGCGCCAGCGCCGCGGATGTGCATGTCCCAGCGCTCGTGGCGTGGGGAACCTACACGCCGTCGGCGAGCCCGGAGCGGACCTCGATCTTCATGTTGCAACGCCAAGTCCCCAGCCGATCCTCAGCCTGGGACCGCGCGATCGATCAGTTGCAGCAATACTTCGAACGGGCGCACGTCCTGGTGCGCGACGGCCGCCGCATCCCCGACACGCCGAGCGAGCGGGCGGCCTTGATCGAAGAGACGGTGGGCGCCTACTGGACCACGTTGTTTGTGCTCGGGCGGCGCACGGGGCAGTTGCACGGAGCGTTGGCGGCGTTGCGCGGTGAGGGCTTTGGCCATCTCCCGCTCGAGCGCGCCGCGCTCCAGTCGCTCGCCGGCGAGATGCAGGCGCAGGCGCAGAGGGTCGTGGGCATGCTCGCGCAAGTCGACAACGGGATGCCCGAGGTGCTGACCGCCAGAGCCAGTCGCTTCCGCGACCTCGGTGCGACGCTCGGCGCGCGCTTCACCAGGATTGGTGAGCTCGACCGAGCTGGCCAGCGCATTCGTACGCACGGCGATTTTCACCTCGGCCAAGTTCTCGAAATCGAGGGCGATTTCGCGTTCATCGACTTCGAGGGCGAGCCGACGCGGCCGATCGCCGAGCGGCGCGTGCTGCAATCGCCGCTCCGTGACGTCGCGGGCATGCTGCGCTCGTTTGGGTACGCGGCCCAGGCGGGCCTTCGCCTCTATCACCGGACACATGCCGACTCGGGCACGGCGCTCGACCCGTGGGCCACCGCGTGGGAAGCGACGATGGGAGAAACCTACCTGCGTGGATATCTGGCGACCGCCGACACGTCGGGCCTGTTGCCCGACGATCCCGAGGTGCGACGCTCGCTCTTGCAGGGATTCGTGCTCGACAAGGCGTTGTACGAGCTGGCCTACGAGTTGGGGAATCGGCCGGAGTGGGCCGAGATCCCGCTGGACGCCTTGTTGCGACTGCTCGATCCCGCCTCGGGCGCAGCCGAGCCGACGGCGGTAATGAATGCCACCCGTTAGCGATGAGCACGCCGGTCGCCGCTGGCGGCCAGCGTTCGGCGTCTTCGTGGAAGGCGCCGAGGCACAGGTTCGAGTGTGGGCGCCAGACGCGAGGCGCGTCGAGCTCGCGCGAGAAGAAGAACGAAACCGGGTTTCGTTTTCGACCG
>JAIVJN010000112.1 GCA_020200025.1 Acidobacteriota bacterium
AGCGCGCTCGGGATGTCGCCGGCCGAGATGGCGCAGGCTTCCAAAGTGATGACGGCGGCGAGCGCGGCCAACGGCGACAGGAAATAGGTCAGCGGAACGACCAGCGCGACTGCCATCGTGGCGGACAGGCCGGGGATCGATCCGAACAGCGTGCCGTAGACGGCTGCCGCGGCTACGACAAGGAGCAGCGTGGGGTCGGCGACCGCAGCGAGCGCTTGTGCGAGCGTGTGGGCCACGTTACCAGCCGAGCATTCCGCGCGGCAGGCCCACGCGCAACAACACGCCAAAGACGTAGTACGCCGCGGGCACGATCAGCAGGGCGATCGGGACGGCGATGCGTAGCCGCGTCCCCAGCCGGACGAGATAGACGAGCAGCAGCGCGCCTGCGGTCAACAGAAACCCCAGCCACTCGGCCAGCAGGACGTACAGCGCGATCCAGAGCAGCGGCTCGACGAACCTCCAGGCCGCGCCTGGCGGCGACGGCGTCCCGTCGTCGGGCGCGGACGTCTCCCGACGTTGGAAGCGCGACGTGACGAGCAGGCCGATGACGACGGTCGCAAGTGCCGCGAACAGCAACGCCGGAAAGAACGTCGGCCCGATTTGCTGAACGGCGAGACCTGCAAACGCGTCGCTGCGGAGGAGATCCCCGAGGCGCTCGTCGGTCTCCCGCAGCGTCGCGGCAAATTGAACAGGGTCTTCGTAGGCGGGCGTGAACCCGGCGTTCGACAGGCTGGTCTGATACTCCGCGCTGTTCACAACCCGCCGCAGGGCGTCGGCCAACACCCGAACGCGATCTGGGGATACGTCATTGGGCACCGCGATACCGCGAATGGTGCCGAGCGAGAAGTCGACGCCCTGCTCCGCAAGCGTTGGGACGGATGGGAAGCGCGCCACGCGCTCCTCGGCCATCACGCCGAGACTGCGGATGCGGCCCGCCTCGAGCAGCGCTTGTGCCTCGGCCAGGCTGCAGGCCACGATGTCGATACCGCCCGCCAGCAGCTCCGTCAGCGATGGCGCCGCACCCGCAATCGACACCCAGATGACATCGGCCGGACGGAGGCCGACCGATGTCAGCCAGCCAGCCAGCCCGAGGTGCCAGATTCCTGCTGTCGCCGTGCCGGAGGCCCGAAGCCGTCCCGGCGCGGCGCGTACCGCCTGTTCCAGATCGCGCGCGGTCTTCCAGGGGGCGTCGTCCCGGACGAAGAGTGCCGCCGCATCGCGGTTGACGAGCCCGAGCGGCGTGAAGTCCTGGGGACTGATGCTGGTCATCTGACGCCAGTGGAGCGTCGTGATCTCCACGGTGATGAGCGTCATCGTGTACCCGTCTGGACGCGCGAGCGCCCCGCGGCTGTGGCCGGTCACCCCATCACCACCCGTGACATTGACCACGTTCACGGGCACGTCGAGATCCTGCTCGAGCAGCGTCGCGATCTGGCGTGCGACGCGATCCGATCCGCCGCCGGCCGCCCAGGGGCACACGAGCAAGATGGGTCCGTCCGGGAAGGCGCTCTCGGAGGTGCATCCCGCGAGCGCGAGCACACCGATTGCGATCAGCGTGGCACTCCGCCGCGCGCGTAATGAGAAACTCACGGCCATTCATATACCGGCAAACGTCGAGCGTGTCTATCTAGGGGGCAGGGATTGGTTTAGGGAGTAGGGATTGGGGATTAGGGAGAGGGCTTGAGGGCACGATCCAATCCGAGCTCCCTTGATTCCTCAGTCCCTAGTCCCAGTCCCCCCGTCTGGCCGCATCGCTCTTGCCTCCCGAGAGCGCCGCCCGCTATTCTCTCCGGGTTCTGTCGCGGAGACATCCATGAACATTCAAGGTGACCACACAGCTCGCCGTTCGGTGATCCAATCGCTTCTCGCGGCAGTCGCGGCAGTCGCGGCTGCCGGCGCCGGCCTCTTCGGCATCGCTCAGGCAAGGCAAGATCCGGCGGCCGCACCAGAAGGTGCCGGCAACGCGCAACCCCCGAACCAGCCGCTGTTCTCCGGGTCCATCACTCACGGCGGTCTCGTGTACGTGGCTGGCAAAGGCGAGCACGGTCCTGGCGACATCAAGGTGCATACGACGTCAGTCCTCGATCAGATCGAAGCCGAATTGAAGAAGGCGGGCTCTTCGATGGACAAGGTCCTGAAGGTGAACGTCTACCTTCACGACATTCGCGACTATGACGGAATGAACGAGGCGTATCGCGGGCGGTTCGGCGCGCGACCGCCGGTTCGCACGACCGTCTCCTGTCCCGGAGGTATTCCGGGCCGATCGCTCGTCGAGATCGACTGCATCGCGGCGATCTAACGTCTTTTCGCTCTGCTGTTCAGGCGCGATGCGCGTCTCCCCTTCGTTGCTCCTCGCCGTGCTTCTCATGGCCCCGATTGACGGATCAGCCGTGCTCGAGAGTGCGTACTCGTCCTCTGAGGTCGCGCTCGATCCCGATCCCGGAAGCGAAGCGTGGAAAGACGCGCCTCGTGTCGTAGCCGACCACGACAAGTTCGGCGAGCCAATCCCCGGTCCGGCGACCGAGATCCGTTCGCGGTGGACCACCGAACACCTGTATCTCCTGTATGTCTGCCCGTACGACGATCTCAATCTCAAACCAGACCCGGATGTGACAAGGGAGACACCGCGGCTGTGGAACTGGGACGTGGCCGAGGCGTTCATCGGATCCGATTTCGACCAGATCGCTCGATACAAGGAATTCCAGGTGTCGCCGCAGGGTGAATGGGTGGATCTGGACATCGACCGCGCCGACCCGAAGCGCCAGGGAGGTATGGCATGGAGCTCTGGATACTTGGTGAAGGCCCGCATCGATGCGCGGGCAGAGATCTGGTACGGTCTGATGCGCATTCCGTTCCGCGCACTGGACACGCGACCGCCAGAAAAGGGACGCGAGCTGCGCATCGGCCTCTACCGCATTGCCGGGGTCGAGCCGGCAAGGAGGTATTTCGCGTGGCGGCCGACAGGACAGATCACGTTTCACGTTCCGCAGGCGTTCGGAACGCTCCGGCTGCGTTGATCCGGCGGTCAGCGCGTGACGAACTTCACGCAGACGGGCGAGCCGACGTCGATGGTGTGTCCGGCCGGCGTGAGGCGCCCGTTCTGCTGGTCGATGCGGAAGACGACGACTGAGTCCGATCGTTGATTCGCCGCCAGCAGGTAGCGCCCGCTCGGATCGATGCCAAAGCCACGCGGCGTGCTGCCCTCGGTCGAGCGGTTCTCCACATACGTCAGCCGCCCGGTCTCCTGATCAATCGCGAACACGACGATGCTGTCGTGACCCCGGTTCGAGCCGTAGAGAAACTTCCCGGTCGGATGCACCTGCGCGTCAGCGGTGCTGAACGAGCCGGTGTGCTGGACGAATGCGGAGGCCGGCTTCAGCGTCCCGTCCGACGCAATCGGCAGCGCGGCGACGCTGCCGCCGCCGTAGTTGGCGACGAGGACGTGGCGACCGCTCTTGTCCACGACAAGGTATGCCGGCCCACCCCCGGCGGACGCCTGTTGGTTGAGCGGCGTCAGCTTGCCGGAGGAACGGTCGATGGCGAAGGCGCTCACCGATCCTGTGTCCTGGTCGTCGAAGCTGCGCACCTCGTTGACCGCATACAGGAAGTCGTTGGTCGGATGCACCGCAAGGTAGCTTGGGTTTGGCGTCTCTGCGACGAGTTGCGGCGTGCTCAGCGCGCCGGATCCAGCATCGAGCCGCGACACGTAGATGCCTTTGCTCTTTTCACCGGTATAGGTGCCGAAGTAGACGAGCACGTCACCCTTCGCAGACGCTGGATCACCGGGTTGCCCGAACGCGGTGACCGCACCGAGGGCCGACGCCACGAGCAGCCATGCACCGACCAGCCAAGGGCTCTGGCCCTTGATATCCCGCAGGGCCCTTTGGCTGGTGAACAGTATCTCTTGGGCGCGCTCCGCCCTTCGACTGGCGCTCAGGGCGTCCCGAGCATCGTCGAGGGACGCGCGCCTAGGACCGCTAAACGGCTCCATCAACCGCACACAATGGGTACAGATTCTCGTCATGGGCCGTATAGCGGTCCTAGGCCGCGACGGGACGTGGATTCGTCGGCTGATACGATAGCGCAGCATCCTCACGTATCATTCCGTTCCCGCGACCCTGACCGGAGGAGGAGAGGTTGGTGACCCTGAACACTTCGCACGTGCCGTTGCTTGCGGTCGCGTGTATCACCGCAGTGGCAACGCTGACGCTGAACGGCCAGAGTGCGCGCTTCGATCTGCTCCTCGACAACGGTCACGTCATCGATCCCAGAAACGGGATCAATGCGGTTATGGACGTAGGGATCGCTGCGGGCAAGATAGCCGAAGTGTCACAGAACATCGATGCCGCTCGCGCGACCCGCGTCGCCGACGCGGGCGGCGCACACGTGGTGCCCGGCCTCATCGACCTTCATGCGCACGTCTTCTACGGCACTGAAGATGACGCATACCTAAGCAACGGCTTCGTCGCCGTCCCGCCAGACAGCCACTCGTTCCGAAGCGGTCAGACGACCGTCGTCGATGTGGGCGGCGCCGGCTGGCGCAATTTCCCACAATTCAAGGCGCAGGTCATCGATCGCTCCAGAACCAGGGTGCTCTCGTTCATCAACATCGTCGGCGCGGGCATGAAGGGCGGCCCTGTCGAACAGAACCTGGCGGACATGGACGCGAAGCTCACGGCGATGCGGATCCGCCAGTTCCGTGAGCTCATCGTCGGGATCAAGGTGGCCCACTACGCGGGACCCCAGTGGGATCCGGTCACGCGCGCGGTCGAAGCCGGCAGCGAGACGAAGGTTCCCGTGATGGTCGATTTCGGCGGGCACACCCCGCCGTCAGGACGTGGTCAAGAGCAACACCGCAAGAGCCGCGGAGATCATCCAGCGACCCGACCTCGGCCACCTTGGAGTCGGTGCTGAAGCGGATGTCGCGGTGCTCAGCGTTCGCCGCGGCACGTTCGGCTTCATCGACACATCGGGCGGCAAGCTGGTGGGCGATCAGAAGCTCGAGTGCGAGCTCACCGTGAAGGGCGGGCGCGTCGTGTGGGACCTGAATGGCAGGGCGCATCCGTTATGGACGGATGTCCGGGCAGGCAGCCAATGAATCGCCGCCATTCGTCCCGTCTGCTGCTCCCGTGCGTTGCGGTGATCATCACGGCCGCCGCAGTGTCGACAGCAGACAAACGAGTGATCGCTCCGCCAGGACCCAAGCCGGTGGGCCCGTACAGCCCAGGCATGCTCGTCGGCGACTTCCTCTACGTTTCCGGACAGGGCGGACGTGATCGCGAAGGCACGCTGCCCGCAACCATCGAAGGCGAGACACGGCAGACGCTGGCAAACGTCAAGGCGATCGTAGAAGCCGCGGGCTTGACGATGGAGCACGTCGTGTACTGCCAGGTGTACCTGACCGACATGGCGGAGCACGACGTGATGGATGCCGTCTGGAAGGAGTTCTTTCCGAAAGCGCCTCCCGCTCGCGCCGTTCTCGGCGTGCACAGGCTGCCCACTGATATTGCCGTCGAGATCACTGCGGTCGCATATCGCGATCTCTCACGCAAGAAGTTGGTCCTCCCCAGCGGACAGCCCACCCGCCGCTCGTGGACTCCAGGGGTGATGGCAGATGACCGTCTGTACCTGTCAGGATTCCTCGGCGCGGACACGGCTACGGGCAAGATTCCCGACAATCCCGACACTCAGGTGCAGCTCGCACTGGACAACATGAAGCAAACGTTGGCGGCCGCGGGCATGGATTTCCGTCACCTTGTGTTCATCAATGCCTATGTCACGGGCAACGTGTCGCCCGAGATGGACGCGATCCACGCAAAGCGGTTCGAGGGCGGACACGCGCCGGCGCGCGCCACGATCTCAGTCGGCAGCCTGCCCGGCGGCAACACGATCGAGCTTACGGGTGTGGCGATTGCGGATTTGTCGAAGCGTCAGGTGTTCAGACCGAAGAACAGGGGCGTCAACGCCGCGGCAAGCCCCTGTGTGCTTGCGGACGACACGCTGTATTGCTCTGCGGAGAGTGCGACAGCTCCGGCTCCGACAAGTCAGCAGGGTATCTCCGCGCCCACGGTCGAGGCGCAGGTGCGCCAGACAATGCGGAACTTGCTCGACGGCCTCGAGGCAGCAGGCCTGGACTTTTCACACGTGGTCGCCACGAACGTGTACCTCGACGATATCGATGACTTCGCACAGATGAACAAGGTGTACGGCGAGTACTTTTCGGCTGCCCCCCCGACGCGAACCACCATCGCGCAGCTAGCGCCGGCGGACCGTACGCCGCGGGAGCGCAAATTTTATCCTGCACTCGAACAGATCTCGCTGATCGCTGTGAAGTGACCTGGAGGCACCATGCCCGAGAGACCCTCCGCTACCGTCGTCACCGCTCGGGACCACGTCGACAACGCTACTGAGGGCGTGACGCGGCGTGAGTTGTTTCAGATCGGAAACGTGCTCGCCCTTCCGGTGCTTCTCGGAGGTGTGAGGGCCGAGGCCGCAGCGGCGATGGGGCCGCTCACACCGGGACCGCAGATTTACCAGTCGATCGGCGTCGAGCCGATCATCAATGCGCGCGGGACCTTCACCATCATCGGCGGTTCGGTGGAGCGCCCGGAGGTCCGGGCCGCGATGGATGCGGCGTCCAGGTACTACGTGCAGATGGACGAGCTTGCCGATGCCGTCGGCCAACGGCTCGCCGAGCTGACCGGCGCAGAATGGGGCATGGTTTCGGCGGGCTGCGCGGCGGGACTGAAGCACGTAACGGCCGCGTGCGTAACGGGCGGCAATCCCGAAAAGCTCGTACGCATTCCCGACCTGACGGGCTTCGACAAGACCGAAGTGGTCATCCCGCGGTATTCGCGCAACGTCTACGACGCTGCGCTGAGCAACATCGGCGTGACGGTCATCACCGTCGACACGCCAGAGGAGCTCGAGAAGGCACTCAATTCACGCACCGCGTTGATCTATCTGACGTCTGGCGGCCCATACGAGTCAGGCCCGCTCTCGGTGGAGGTTATCGCGACGATCGCGAAGCCAAGAGAGATCCCGATCCTGGTCGACGCGGCTGCCGAAGTGTTGACCATCCCGAACGTGCACCTGCAGCGAGGCGCCACGATCGTCGCATACAGTGGCGGCAAGGCGATCTGCGGCCCGCAGTGCGCCGGGTTGGTCCTCGGGCGTAAGGACATCCTCATGTCGGCGTGGCAGGCCAGTGCCCCGCACCACGGTCCCGGGCGTGACAACAAGGTGGGCCGCGAAGAGACGTTGGGGATGATCGCCGCCGTGGAGGCGTGGGTCAAACGCGATCATCAAGCCGAGTGGAAAACATGGCTTTCGTGGCTTGACAACATCTCGACGCGGGTCTCGACGATCGAGAGCGTCAAGACCACGGTGCGCGAGCCGACGGGGTTATCGAACAAGAGCCCGTCTCTCGTGGTCAGCTGGGATCCAGCCCGCCTCCACATTACCGGGGAAGAGCTCGCCGAAGAGCTGGCGAGCACCAAGCCGAGAATCGCGCTCGGCAGCGGTGGTGGTGGAGGTCGCGGCGCCCAGCCGGATCCGAGCACCACATCGATTTCAGTCACCGCCTGGATGATGCAGCCCGGCGACGACAAGATCGTCGCTGAGCGGATTCACAGCGTGCTTTCCCGCAAGCGGGACCCGAAGTCGACGGCCATGGCCTCGCCTGCTGCACAGATCAACGGCCGATGGGACGTCGAGATCGACTTCTTCAGCAGCAAAGGCCAGCACTCGCTGTTCATCGAACAGGACGGCAACTGGCTTCAGGGGCGCACGAGGGCGCGTTCTCGACCAGGGACATGGCCGGCACCATCGAAGGCGATCAAGTGAAGCTGCGTAGCATCGAACGCCGTCCGGGGAGCGCGGTGACGTTCATCTTCGCCGGCACGCTCTCCGGCGACACCATCTCCGGTCCGGTTTACATGGGGGAATACTTGAACGCGACGTTCACGGCGAAGCGGCACGCGTACTCCACTGCGCGCGGGCCGATCCGCATCCCGAGCGGGAGACCGCTCGCGACCTGAGGAGTGGACTGACGCGAAGCGGAACCGGCCGATGAAGTACTTCTCGAGAATCGCCGATAGCGTGCGTTATGGCGCGACGCGGCGCCAACTGTTTCAGCTTGGCGGCCTGCTGGCCGGCGCCTGGGCACTGCCCCGCGACGTGTTCGCGGGTTCCGCCTTCCTCGGGCAACCGACAAGCCGGAAGGGCCGCTACGAGTCGATCGGCGTGCGCCCGCTGATCAACGCACGCGGCACTGTCACCATCGTGGGGGCCAGCCGGACCTTGCCCGAGGTGAAACATGCGATGGAAGAGGCTGCTCGCCACTACGTCCAGATCGACGAGTTGATGGACGGAGTGGGCCGGCGTCTCGCCGAGCTCACGGGCGCGGAATGGGGAATCGTCACTTCCGGAGCCTCGGCCGCGCTCACCGTCGCCACCGCTGGCTGCATCACCGGCGGCGATCCCGACAGGCTCGCGCAGCTGCCCGACCTGAGAGGCCTGAAGGACGAAGTGATCGCGCCCCGCTATTCACGAACGGCGTACGACCACGCCGTCAAGGGTGTGGGCGTGAAGATCGTCGAAGTGGCGGACCGCGCGCAATTCGAGGCTGCGATAGGCCCAAGGACAGCGATGGTCATGGTCCTGGCGGGGCGCGCGTCGGACGTGGGGCCCCTCTCGGTGCGGGAGATCGCGTCTCTTGCCGGGCCGCTCGACATTCCCATCCTCGTCGATGCGGCGGCCGACGAGCTTGTCGTGCCCAATCCGTATCTCGCACAAGGAGCGCACCTGGTGGCTTATAGCGGCGGCAAGTGCCTGCGCGGACCGCAGTGCGCTGGGCTACTGATCGGCCGCAAGAGCCTGGTCCAGGCCGCATGGATGAACAGCGCCCCGCATCACGGCCTTGGCCGCGGGCTCAAGGTGGGGCGCGAGGAGATCATGGGCATGCTGGCCGCTGTCGAGATGTGGAAGACGCGGGATCATGCCGCAGAGGCGCGAACCTGGACGTCCTGGCTCGATCACATCGCCCGACGGCTACGCCCGATCCCTGGCGTGATGGCCGAGATTCGTCAGCCCGAGGGGCGGTCGAACCGCACGCCATCGCTCCGCGTGGAGTGGGACATGATGCAGATTCCGCTGGCCGGTGACGCTGTAGAGAAGCTGCTGTGGGACGGCGAACCGCGCATCGCGGTCAGCGGCGCCGGCTCGTTCCTGCCGTTCCCGCCCAACATGGAACCGAATATCTCCATCGTGCCCTACCAGCTCGAAGCCGGTGAGGAGCGCGTGATCGCCGAGCGGGTGTACGCGGTACTGTCGAACCCACCGCCGAAGCCGCGGCCTCTCGACGCCGCCGCTCTCGATGTGGCCGGGCAGTGGGATGTCCACCTGACATTCGTGCATGGCGCCGCAGTTCACTCCTTCGGGCTCGAACAGACAGGCAGCACGCTCAGCGGAGCGCACTACGGCAGCTTCGCGACCCGCGATCTGAACGGCACCCTCTCCGGGAAGGACATCCTCCTCCGGACGTCCTACACGGAACAGGGCGTGCGTCTGAACTTCACGTTCACCGGCACGGTCACAGGTGACGTCATGGAGGGCAAGGTATCACTCGGCGAATACGGATCGGCCGATTGGAAGGCCACACGCCGCGCATATCGACGGCCGGTGCGGGATTGATGCTGGCCCTTATTGCCTGGCGGGCAGCTCCGTCCAGAGCGGGCGTGAGATCCCGTTCAGGTCCCAGACAACCTGCCCGGCTTTCACCGTGAGCTCGCACTCGAGCTTTCTGTCGCCGAACATCTTCCCGCCGCCGCTGTCGACGAACCCGAACTTGCCTTTCAGCACGTTGAGCACGGCGATGTCGGCCTCGGCACCGACGGCCAGGTGGCCGAGGTCCGGGCGCTTGATGACCTCTGCCGCCCTGGAGGTATTGGCCTTGAGGACGTCCTGAAGCGGCATGCCCAGATTGAGCAACTTCGACATCGTGTTCAAGATGTCCTTCATGCCGCTGTTCATGCTTCCGATGTGCAGGTCGGTGCTGATCACGTCCGGATAGAAGCCCTGCTTGGTGGCGGGCACCGCCTGCCGAAACAGAAAGCTGCCGCCTCCGTGACCCGCGTCGAAGATGATGCCGCGCTTGCGGGCTTCGAGGACATACGGCCGAACGTTCCCCTGCTCGTCGACGATGGGAGTTCTGCCCTCGACGTGAGCATAGGTGTGGGTGAGGATGTCACCCGGCCGCAGGTACTTCATGAGCAGATCCTGGAGCGACAGCGGCGGGGGG
>JAIVJN010000002.1 GCA_020200025.1 Acidobacteriota bacterium
GGTACGCGGTGATAGGGCCAGTCGGGCAGCGGATCGAGCGCAGCCAACGGGCGCGCCGCTGTCTGGCGTATCGTGCCCTCGCTCTTGAAGCTCAGGCCCTCGATCTCGCTCGGCGTGCCGCCGCCAACGAGCGCTCGCATGAGGAGAAGAAACGTCTGCTCGCCTTGTCCGCGCACGCAGAAGTCGACCGCGGAATCGCGAAGGCACACCTCGGCGTGCTGCGACGGGAAGTAACCACCCCAGACGATCGGCACGCCGGGGAATCGACGTTTGAGCTCGCGGCTGACATGAACGCTGTGCACGAGTTGAGGGCCCGGCATGACCGTGATGCCAATCGCGGTCAACGCCTTCGCCGCGGCGATGGCTTCGACGACCGCAACCGGATCGGGCGACAGGTTCCCGTCGACGATCTCGTAGTCGAACTCCCCTTCGAGCAGCGAGGCGATCGCGAGGAGCGACATCGGCAGCGGTCGCTTGGGCGACGGCGTGCTCCACGGGTTGATGAGCACGATCATCGCGTGGTGCTGCCTTTCATGAATACGGTGAAGCATCGAGGGCGTCGATGCGCCCGTTCGGCAAGGCGCGAGAAGAGAGAATATCCAGTCAGCACCTTGATACCAGGCTGGTGACCGCCATGCCGGCGCGGCCGACAAGCCCTGACGCGGCGGCCCGCGCCGCCTGACCGTAGTTGCCGTGCTGCCAATGCTCGTGGCGCGCGACCTCCCCGGCGATCCATCGCCGCGCGAAGTCGTAGTAGCGCCGCACGGGACGACCACGGACGATCAGATCGCGGTCGGTCCGCTCGTGCCAGGGTGTCCGCGCGACGATGTTTGGCTGCACCCGTTCGTAATAGGGCGTGCCCTTGATCGGATACGAGACCGTCGTCAGATAGACGTCAGGTGCCGTGCGCTTCAAGTGGTCGATCGTGGCGCGCAGGTCGGCGAGCCGCTCGCCGTCGTAGCCGAGCATGATGAAGAGGCCAACCTCGATGCGGCGGCTGCGCAGGCGTCCGGCCGCCGCCCTGACCTCTTCGACGACCGTGCGGCGATCCATGGCGTCGAGCACGCGCTGCGAACCGCTTTCCGAGCCGATCCACACGCGCCAGCAGCCCATCTCGGCGAGGGCGTCTGCCACGGCCTCGTCGATGCGCTCGGCGCGTGAGATGCACTCGAAGGGGAGCCGCACGCTGCGCTTCTCCAGCTCTGCGGCGTAGGCGAGCGTCCACGATCGATGGATGGCAAAGACGTCGTCCGCGTACCACAAGCGATCGGGATGGTAGCGGTCGACGATCGCTTCCACTTCGTCGGCGACGCCGACGGGTGAGCGCCGCCGGTGTGAGAGGCCGAACACCGATCGGCTGCACCAGGCACAGGTATATGGGCACCCACGCGCCGTGATGAGCGAGACGGCGCCGAAGCCGTGTCGTGCCGTCCACGCGTCCAAGTAGGCGTGCAGATCGATGGCCGGGCGGTCGGGCCACGGTTGACCATCGAGCTGCGGGATGAGCGGTCGCGGCGGCGTCCGCACGGTGTCGCCGCCGGATTGGAAAATCAACCCCGGAATCGCGCCCAAGGCGTCCAGTGACGCCCCGCGCTCCAGCCGCGGCAGCAGCTCCGCAACGGTCTGCTCGCCTTCGCCGACGACAATGACATCGGCGCCGGCGTGAAGATATTCGTCGGCGTAGTGTGGAGGATCTGGGCCACCGATGACCACGCGGGCGCCCGCAGCGCGGCTGGCCGCGATCATCTGCAGGGCGTTGCGCTTGGTCATCATGTTGACCGCGATACCGACCACGGGCGGCCGCATGCGGTCGACGACCGTGCGAAACTCGGCGAGCGAACGGAACGTGCCGTCGAAGACCGACACGGCGAAGCCGCTGCGTTTCAGGTGCGAGGAGAGGTAGAGCAATCCGAGCGGCGGATGAGGCCGCATGATCCGCTGCTCGTCCGGATCCGCCGCAATGATGTACGGATTGGCCAGCAGCAGATCCATCACGACACCTGCTGCGGACGCTTCACGAGCTCGACGAGGCTTTTCTCGAGGGGCAGGCCATACCAGTCGTGCTCACAGCGCCAGCGCGCTGCGGTGCGCAGGGGCCACCGCCACCGGCCCGGCTTCCACGCGTGGCGGACGTAGAACTTGAAACGTTCGACCTCGCGCCGGCGCCGCGCCGTCACCCAGGGACCGCTCTGTCCCACGTAGTCGAAGTCCGCCCACGCCTCGAGCGTCTGTGGGAACACATACCCCTGATTGCTGGCTTCGTCGGCCAGTGGGTTTCCGGGATACGGCCGGTAATAGAAGATGGGCGTCTCGAACGCCTCGTGCATGCGGCGCAGGCGTTTGGCCAATGCCAGCGTCGCTTCGATGCTCGACTCGGGCTCGTCGGGAAATCCGACGATGAAGTTGAAGATCGCGCCCAGCCGGTGGCGTGCGCACAGTTCGGCGGCGGCAAGCACCTGTTCGAGGCGTAAGTCCTTTTTCAGCCGATCGAGCGTCGCCTGCGAACCCGCTTCGACGCCGATCATCACGCGCGAGAGGCCCGCGTCGATGGCCGTTCGCAGCAGCGGCTCACCCATGCGGCACGCCTGATCGGCGCGCAGCGTCGCGGTCCAACGGACCCTGACCCGTCGCCGCCGCAGCTCGTCGCAAAACTCGGCGACACGGGCCGGATGCGTGAAGAACGTTTCGTCTTGAAAGGCGATCTCGTCGACCCGATATCGCAGCGCGAGATCTGCGATCTCCTCTCCCATCCGATTCGGCCCGAGACCCGTCCACCCTCGTGCGAACACCGCCGGATCCGCACAGAAGGCGCAGCGAAAGCGGCAGCCTTGCGACGAGACGTAATCGAGCTGACGCTTGTTCTTCGCCCCAAAATAGCGTTCGACGGCGATGAGCGAGTAGTCGTGGGGAGGAAGGGCATTGAGATCCCGCAGCGGTCGCGGTGCGGCGGTGCCGGCTCTCGTCACCGTGCCCGCACACCCCTCGACCGAACGGCCGGCACCCACATGGGGGTGTGCGGCCTTCACGGCGCGTGAGACGGCAAGGGCATCGTGGATCGGCGCGCCGGTGAGGACGGTCACCCCGACGCAGACCGCGCCGCGAGCCTCGGCGACGACGCGCCGGGCAGCGTCGGGCTCGAAGCGGCCATCGATGATGACCACCTCGAATCGGCGCCGATCGAGCATCGATCCGAGGGCCACGAGCGCGAGCGGCATCGTGTGAAACACCGCCTTCGGGTTGTAGAGGACGACGCGAGGCCGGACGTAGGCTGCCATGCGGGGTTCAATCGTCCTGCCGGGACGGCGTTGCGGCGGCGGCCGGCGAGAGCAGCGGAACGAGGCGCCTGGGGCCTGGTGCGTGCGGGGGCTCGACGGCGATACGTCGCAGGCGCCTGTGGGCACGAAACAGCGCGACCCTGTTGTAGCTCCACGCAGCCATCCGACGGAGCGGCAGTGAACGGGCTCGCCAGGGACGCGCGAGCAGCGGAGTGAGACCCCTCGCCAGGCGCCGGGCGCGAAATTCGTGGTGAACGACGCGGTGCAGCAGGCGATAGACCTCGGGATCGAACGTGGCCCGGTACATCATCGCGAGATCGTTCGAGTCGAACCAGTTCTGCTTCGCCTCCAACTCGGCGCTCACGCGGGCGTGAAACTTCGTTCCCGGGAGGGGATAGGACACTGACACGCCGATGTCGTCGGGACACACGTCGCGTACAAGTCTCAACGTGGCGTCGATGTCGTCCCACGTCTCGCCCGGATAGCCAAACTGCAAGAAGAACCCAACGTGAATGCCGGCCTCGTGCAGGAGATGCGTCGCGTCACGAATCTGCTCGACGCGGATCCCCTTCTCCATCGCATCGAGCACGCGCTGCGAACCGGACTCGGCGCCAATCCACACCGTTCGGCCGCCAGCCCCGGCCAGCGCCGACACGGTCTCCGGCTTCACTTGGTCGGCCCGCATCAAGCAGCGAAATGGCACGACCGCATCGGCTTCCCGGGCCAACCGGGCATACGACTCGATCCATCCGGGTTGCAGCCCAAACACGTCGTCGACGAACGCGACGTGGTCGAGCCTGTAGCGCCGCTTCAGGGTGGCAATCTCCTCGACAACCCGCTCGGGGCTGCGGACGGCGTAGCGCTGTCCGTAGATCGGCTTGGCGCACCAGTTGCAGTGATACGGACAGCCCCGCGTCGTTGCGACGTTCATGGAGTGATAGCCATGACGGTCGCGCCAGATTCGGCCGTAGCGATCGATGTCGGCGAGGTCCCATGCTGGCAGGGGAAGATCGTCCAACGCGCGGACGAACGGCCGGGCCGTTGTCCGCCGAGTCTGGCCCGAGTCGTCGAGAAAGGCGACTCCGGGTACATCCGGTGATTCGCCTCGCAGCAGCCGCTCGGCAAGGGCCGCGAGCGTGACCTCACCCTCGCCGGTAATGACGGCACGCGCGCCCGCCGACAAGTAGATGTCGGGATGATCCGTCGCGTCGGAGCCCGAGACCACGATGGGACAGCCGCGTTCGCCGGCCAGCCGGATCATGGTCAATGCCGCCTGCCGCATGCGCAGCAGGCACATCTTGGTCAGGTAGTTGAAGCTGTCCTCGTAGATCACGGCGATGCGCGGCCGTGTACGATCCAGCGACCGCGCCCATTCGCGCTCGTCGCGAGCCAACATCGCGTCGAAGAGCGCCACCGCGAAGCCACGCTCGCGCAGATACGACGCCGCGTACAACGTACCCAGGGGTGGGTAGGGCTGACCGGCGCGACGCAGCTTTGGGTCGAAGCGCAGATAGTACGCCTGGCCGAGGAGCACGTCAGTCATGCGCAGCCCGCTCCTTCATGAAATGGAGCAGCACGTGATCGCCCAGTCGGTTGAACGGCGGCCAAGGTGCGAGCAGCCGATCGGCCGAGATACAGAGGCGCCGAGCGATTGGCGGAACGCGCTGCCACCGGGCCTCGAGATACGGCGGCGGAATCATGACGCCGATTCCCAGGATCGAGGTGAGCCTCGTGCCGGACCCGAGCGCCGCTCTTACGTCGCTCACGCGGTGGTAGAACGTCGGCACGGTGATGCCCGCCACGGGAACCGGGACCGGACTCGCCGCCCGGCGTCGTCCGGCCAGATGCGGCCGCTTGGTTGCCGCGAAGTACAGCGTCTCCCACGCGCAGGTGCGGCCCATCAAACCCAAGATGACGGTGCCCCCGGGCCGCACATGGCGCGAGGTCAGAGCTCCGAGTGCTTCGAGGTTCGCGACGCAGTTGAGGGCGCCGAAATTCGAGACGATGCCGTCGAAGCTTGGGGCCTCGTCGAGCGCATCGAGGTAGGGCGCGAGGTCGCCGAGGCTGCAAGCCATGACGGTGGCCGACCGCTCGAGGCCATGCCGCCCAACGCGGCGTGCCGTGCAACTGACCATGCGTTCGGCGAGATCGCAGGCCAGAACCCGAACACCGCGCCCTGCCAGGAACACCGTATCGATGCCGGTGCCGCAGCCGATTTCGAGCACCCGGCAACCCGACGGGAAGGCTCGTGCGAGGACCGCGTGCGTCCGCTTGCGCAGTAAGTCGAAGATCTCGCCGCCCGTCACTCCGTCGTACGAGGCGGCCAGGCGGTCAAACGCGATTCGCGCGGCGGGCGCGCCTTCCACGTGCCCGTCCCTCACGACCACACCCCGCGCGAGGCGTGCTCCGACGTAACGGGCGAGTCCGCAAGCTCCACCGCCACGGGTCCCGCCGCAGGCTCGACCGAGCGCATCGTCACACCGGCTGCCCGTCTGTAGACCGCGAGCATTTCGCGCGCCGCCCGTTGCCACGAGAATGCCGCCGCGCGGACGAGCCCCTGCTCGGACAGCTCTCGGCGCAGCGTGGCGCTCCGCGCCAGGCGGTCAATCGCCTCGGCGAGGGCGCCGGCGTCCTCTGGATCGATGGTCAGCGCGGCGCCGTTGGCAATCTCGCCGAGCGAGGACGTTTGCGACGTGATCACCGGCACGCCGCACGCCATGGCCTCGACGACAGGAAGACCAAACCCCTCGTACAGCGAAGGGAAGACGAAAAATTCGCTCAGGTTGTAGATGGCCGGCAGGTCACTCCTCGGGACGTAGCCGATGAAGCGCACGACAGCGGTGAGCCCGAGCTTCTCGATCGTTCTCCCCAGGTCGCGCGACGACCAGCCATAAGGGCCCGTGCACACAAGCTCGTGCGGCACTCCCGCGGCGCGGGCGGCGCAGAACGCTTCCATGAGCCGCGGCAGGTTCTTTCTGGGCTCGATGGTCCCGACATAGAGGAAGAATCGCTGCGGCAGGCGGTAGCGCGAGCGCACCGCTTCGAGCCGACATCGATCGGTGACGCGACGGAATGCCGGACCGGCCGCCTCGTGGACGACGGTCACACGAGTGGGATCGACGCGGTGGACGCGCAGCAGATCGCGGCGCGCGCTGTTCGAGACCGTGACGATGGCCTGAGCGCGGCGCGCGGCCACCGAGAGGAGGGGACGGTTGATGATGCGGCGTCGCAGCGGATGGCATTGCGGATAGAGCCTGAGGCTCATGTCGTGAATCGTGACAACTGTCGCCACGGGCGCACGCCACGGCAGCATGCCGTTCGTGAAGTGCGCCACGTCGGGCTCGATGTCCTCGAGCACCCGCGCCGCCAGCGTCTGCATCCATCCGATACGGAGCGGAAAGCGCCGGCCGGTATGCACGCGAACATGCCCTGGCAGCGGCGACGTCGTCTCGATGGTCTGGTTCGAGATGACGACGATCTCGTCGCCGGAGCCCTCGACTTCTGTCGCGAGGTGCTGCAGCAAGTGCTCGGTGTAGTAGCCGACCCCCGTGCGCCCCGGCGTCAGCGTCGTGCCGTCAAACGCTATTCGCATGAGCGTGAAGGGTGGCCGTCATAGCGGGCGAGAACGCCAGCCCTGCGGCAACGGCGAATGCCACGTACGTGGGCGTGAACGCCAGGAACGTATCGACGAGCCCGTGCCCGGCCACGATGAGCCATACGGCCACCATCGCCGCGCTGCCTGTGGCGTACGACGGAGTCGAGGTGCGCCACCGACGCCACAGTGCCAGGAATGCCGCTGTGACGAGCCAGAGCAGCGACACGAGCCCTGGCACGCCGGCTCCCGCCAAGGTCTCGAGGTACAGGTTGTTCGCGTGAACACGCGTGTCCCACGTTGCGAGCCCCAGGTAGGGCCCGTAGGCGAGGCGGAAGTTGTCCGGACCGATACCGGTGAGCGGACGCGCCTGCGCCATCTGCAGCGCCGTTCGCCACAAGGCGAGCCGATCGGGACGAATGGCTGCCGCCGGCAGCTCGGGCATCGCGTCGCCGCTGGCCATGACCAACGGACCCTCGACGCGCACCGCTGTACGAGCGGCGGGCACGCCTTCCGTGCTGAGCCAGGCGCGATGCTCGTGAACGACGTCCCACACGAGGTCGTACCACCCGGGAATTGGTGGGGCGACGACGAGCGCGTGCAGCGCAGCTTGGTTCCCCGGTGCAACTGGTGCGGCAAACGGCGTCCGCCTGCCGTTGAACTCGACCACGCGGCGACTGCCGGCGACGACCCAATGGTAGGAGAGCGAGAACGGCGGTGTCTCATCCGAGCGCCACGTGATTCGACCGGTGTTGTCGATCGCAACCGGGACGCGATATCGGCCTCCGGGGACGAAGCGCAACGCCTCTGGCACGTGGTAGCGTGCGCCGTACCATGCCTGAGAGCCTTCCGTGCTCAACCTGGTCAGCAGGCGGGCTGGGGATCGCGACAGGATGACGAGACCGGCGAGAGCCACCGCCAGGACCGCGAGCGCGAGGTGTGCTCGATCGAACCGCCGGGTGCGAACCATCCGCAGCCCGGCCACCAGCGCGAGGCTCGCTGCCAGGGCCGCAAGCCCCGCGCGCGTAAACGTGGCGATGATGCCGGCACCGATCAGCAGGAGCGCGGTAAAGGCGATCGTCCACCGGGTTTTTGCGCGCTGTTCGGCCGCTTCCACGAACAGCCATAATCCCAGCCCGAACGCCACTTCCAAATACATCGAGGCGATCGTCGGATAGCCAAGCGTCGACGTCGCCCGCAACTGGCCGCCGACGACATGAAAACCGGGGCGGAACGCCGTGAGCTCGCGCAGCACAATCGGCGACTCTGCCGCCTCGAGCACCGCGACGCCACCGACGAGCGCGGCGAGCCCGAGGAAGAGCGCGACAACGAGGCGAGCCGTCGCGATTGTCCGCACCGCGTTGACGACGAGCAGGAAGATCAGGCCTGCCGCGACGAATCGGCCGGCGAATCGCAGCGCATTGCCTGCAAACGACGGCGCCGCGGCCGCCGTCGCCACGAAGACGCCGGCCAGGGCCAGGGCCGGCCATGTGATCGGCGTTCGCCACACGAAGTGTCGGGATCCATCGAACCATGACAGCAACGCCACGAGCAGCGCGACGGCGATGACGACTTCGACGGTCGTGAGGACGAGGGACACACCGGCCACCGTCGCGAGCGGCCGTTCGAACGGCATGACGAGGACGAGAGCCAAGACCGCTACGCGGCCCGCCCGGGACCAAACAGGATGGCACGCCGTATCTGGCGATCCGAGCACCACCGACGCGTTCGAAGAGGGCGCGAGGAGGGTGATCACAAAGAGTGACTCGAGATGAAGCGATTGGAAGGCGCGAGCTGCAATCCGAATACCATCGGCGCCGCAATCGCGCATCGGCACGCGAGGTGCAAGACTTCGTGGACATGCGCCGGGGAATGCTCGAACGTCTGCGCGTGCGCGACGATCTTCCTTACCGATCGTGAAAGCCCTTTCGCGTTTCGTAAGCACCTTCGACCGCGGAGCGCTTGCGCGCATCGCCTACAAGGCGTCGATCGATGCCGCGGGGAAGGTGGCCATGCTCGTGATGAGCGTCGCCGCCGCTCGAACGCTGCCGAGAGACGCGTTCGGTCTGTTCGCGCTGGCGCTCACGTCAGGGTGGCTGTTGGGCGTCGCGACCGACGCCGGGATTCCGATCTATCTGGCACGGTCTGCGGCGCGTGCGCCGCGTCGGCTTGCTGCCACGCTTGCCGTCGCCGTGCGCTTGCGGCTGCTCTTGGCGTTCGTGGCCCTTGTGGCTGCAGTGCTCGTGGGTTGGCGGTGGACACCGCCAGCCATGCGACTGCCGTTTGCGCTGATTGTCATGTCGCAGCTCGCCAGCGCGACGCTCGAGACTATTGGGCACGCGCTCCGCGGCATCGGCCGCAGCGAGCTCGAGGCACACGTCCATTTCGGACAGCGCGTCGCAGTGACGGCGTCGGCGCTGCTCGTGCTCGGAACTGCGCCATCGATCATCGGATTGGCGTGGGCGATGTTGTTGCCGCCGCTTCTGGCCATGCCGGTGATGATCGCGCTCGCTCGGCGCTCGGCCCAAGCCCAGGCTGCCAGCATTCACTTCTGGCCCGCGACGCTCACCTCTCAGGCTCCGTCGCGGCTGGTCCACCTCGCTCGTGCGGCAGCGCCGCTTGGCGCGGGGGTTCTGCTCTCGGCCCTCTACTTCCGCATCGACCTCTTCTTCGTCGAGTACTGGCACGGACTCGAGACCGTGGCCGGCTACAGCGCGGTCTTCCGCATCGTCGAAGGCATACGGTTGGCGCCCGCAGCCGTGCTCGCCGTGACGTTCCCCATCCTCTGCCGTGCGACCGACGCTGCGGCGTTACTGAGAGTGGCGACGTGGCTGACTGCGGCCGGCGTGGTCGCGGCTATCGCCATCGGCGTCGCGGCTCCGACGCTGGTCGTCGGCCTCTACGGTGGAGCGTATCTCGATGCGGTACCCGCGCTGAGAACGTTGGCACTCGCGGTGCCACTCTTCTTCCTCAACTATGCCCTTACCCATCAGGTGATCGGCTGGGACGGTCAGGGCGCCTTCTTGGCCATTGCCGCCACCGCCTTGGGCGCGAACCTCGCGGCGAACGGTGCGCTCGTACCGCGCTATGGAGCGACCGGCGCCGCCGCAGCCACGGGCCTCACCGAGGTTGTGGTCACGGTCGGTTGCTGGTGGGCGCTGACTGGCGTGCGGCGAGCACGCCAGACGGAACACGTGGCGACGGAAGGGGTGTCGTGACGTGCGCTACCTGCCACCGACCCACGAGCAGCAGCTTGCCGTTGTGCGAGCGGTCGCCTACGCGTCGCTGTTCGATTATCCGGTCACCGCCGCCGAGCTGTGTGAGGGCCTCATCGCCGTCGACGCAACAGAGGACATCGTTCGGGCGTGGTATGCCTCGAGCCCGTTCTTGCGTGCGACGATCGCGGAAGTCGACGGCTACTATTTTCCGCGCGCGCGCGTCGAGCTGCCGTTCATCAGGCGCCGGCGACACGCGGAGAGCCGCCGTCTGCTGAGCGCCTACGCGCCCGCGTTGCGCTTCGTGTCGAATCTGCCGTTCGTGCGCATGGTGGCGCTTTCGGGCAGCCTGGCGCATCTCAACGCGGCTCGCGGCGCCGATGTGGACCTCTTCGTCATCACCGCGCCCGGGCGCGTTTGGAGCGTCACGCTCACGGCGCTCGTCGCGGCTCGCATTTTCGGCTGGCGGCGACGCTTGTGCCTGAACTATTCGGTCTCCGAGAAGGCACTTGCGGTGACACCGGCTGATCTCTTCACCGCGAATCAGATCGTCCACTTGCGGCCGCTCATCGGACTCGACGTCTATCGTCAGTTCCTCGCGGCCAACGATTTTGTCGCGCGCGTCTACCCGAACTTCCAGCCGCGCGGCGCCTCGCCGCTGGTGCCCGACAGAGGGGGCCGCGCTGGGAAGCCGGCGATCGAGTGGGCGCTCGATTGCCTCTTCGTTGCACCGCTCTGCGAATGGGTGTGCCGCGTGGCCTACGGGTGGTATCTACGACGCCAGGCGCCGCGCTGGCAGTCAGGCGATCAGGTGCGAATAGAGAGGGAGTGCCTGAAGCTGCACACGACGAGCCATCGAGCCGAGGTGATGACGCGCTTCGAAGGAGAGGTCGCGCGGATGCTGGCGGTCGAGGAGCGCGAAGCCGTGCAAGGGTGAGCAGCGGCGCGCAACCAGGTTGCCCTCATGAGAGCAACCTGGTTGCGTGCTCTTACCCTCGGTTCGCGGCGGTGGTGGGCTTGGCCCCCGCGAAGATCTCCTTGAAGGCGACCATGAAGCGGTCCATTTCCTCGGGCGTGCCGATCGAGACGCGCAGGTGCTCGACCATCGGCGGGAACGGACGCCCGACGACGATGCCGCGCTTGCGGAAGTCTTCAATGACGCCCTGCACCGGGCGTTTGACCTGCACCATGAAGAAGTTGGTCTCGGATGGGATCACCGCATACCCCATGCTCGTCAACTCACCTGCCGTCTTCTTCCTGAGCTGTAACGTCTCGCGCTTGACGCGCTCTTGCGCGGCGGTGTCCTTGAGCGACGCGACGCCTCCCCACTTGGCCAACACGTTGATGCTGTTCGACGCGTACGGCCGCATCCGCTGAATGAGCTCGGGCGGGGCGACGGCGTAGCCGAGCCGCATCGCCGCCATCCCGGCGATCTTCGAGAAGGTTCGCGCGATGATGACCGGCCGGCCCTCGAGCACGTACGGGGTGGCGGTTGCATAGTTCGGGTCCTCGACGAAGTGGTGATACGCCTCGTCGATGAGCACCGGCATGTCCTCGGGAATTCCGTCGAGGAGCTGCTTGGTTTCCTGCTTGGTGACGATGACGCCGGTCGGGTTGTTCGGGTTGCACAGGTACACGAACCCGACGTCGCGATAGTTCGCCTTCGTCGCCTTGATCATCTCCGCCATGTCCTGCCGATAGTCGTCGGTCAACGGCAGCTTGATCGCCTCGGCTTTGATATTCGTCGCCTGCTGATAGACGGTGGCATAGGTCGGCTCGACACCCACGACCTTCTTACCACCCATCAAAAAGGTCGTGCCGACCACCGTGAGAATCTCACCGGAGCCTGCACCCAGCAGAACATTCTCGGGCTTGACGCCGTGATGATCGGCGATCGCCTGCACGATGCCGCCGTCTGGATAGTTGTAGCGTTGGGCATATTTGAAGGCATGGTTCATCGCCTTCATCACCGATTCCGGCGGCCCGTGCGGATTTTCGTTGTTACCGAGCTTTGCCAGGGCGTCGTAGGCGTCGGCGGTCACCGGCCCCGGGCCCTGGCCAGCTGCCCGCGGCGCCTGCGCCAGCAGATTCGCTTCGGGTCCGAGTCCCAGATAGCCCAGCACCGATGCCATCCCGCCGACAAAATGGCGGCGGGAAACCGCGTGCTTCATGTCCATGAATCCTCCGTGGGTGGATCTCCGGCAGATTTTAGCGGGTATCGGTCCGAGAGTGTGAAAAAACCACCCGCCGCGATTCACGCCTGTTCCTGGCATATGAATCCATTGGCCGGGGCTGAGGCGCCGCAGCCTAACAGCCGCTCACCTAATCTGGTGTAGGGCGCACCTTTACGGTGTGCCAAAAAGCGGGCCGTAAAGGCCCGCCCTACGTACTGCCGAGAGCATAACGCTCGCCCCGCCGTGTAAGAGGGTTCCCCCTCGATCAATCAGCCGGCTGCATCACCAGCGCGAGCAAACCGGTCACGTTGGCCACGGCGAAGCTGAGGCCCTTGAGATTGCGCTCGGGTGGAACCCCGGGAATGGGTCGCGGCCACCCTGAGGCGCGCGCGCGAAACGTTGTGGCACCAGTTCCTGCTGGATCCGGCGTCTCGTCGATGATGCACGTCTCGCGCGGCTGCTCCCAGTCGAGCGTCACCGACACGCCGCCATCGAGCGTCCCGGGCAGCCATCGCACGCCCCCCTGCTCACCGGCGGCGACAATCCAGACACCGTCCGCGCGCGCACGGGCAACCGCCGCTCGCAGCAGGTGTTCATGGACGACGTTGGATGTGCCCAAACTCAGGTTGACAAGATGGCACGCTCGCCTCAGCGCCCAGTCGATACCGGCAACCAGCGCCGTCGACGACGCGGCGAGCTCGCGGTCGAAAATCCTGACCGCCCACAGCTCCGCGTCGGGCGCCTTCTCGCGGATGGCGGCGGTGACGGCGGTACCGTGTCCAAGGCGATCGACGAAGTCGTCGTGACACCCACCCTCGGGGTCGATGCCCACACCGCCGGCGATTCCCCCCACGTGCGGATGTGTGGCATGCACGCCGCTGTCGATGACCGCGATGCGAATGCCGCGGCCGGTGCGTGGGCGCAGCTCGTCCTGTCTGAGGATTCCCGGGCCCGGCAGCCGCTCGATGGTCATCGCGCTTCGGTAGCGATGGAGGCTGGCGTCGCGAACAATCGCGCGAACGCTCCTCCATGGGCCATCAGCTCGCCCGGCGCGCCGGATTCGACGATGCGAGCGCCCTCGATGACGAGGACCCGATCGGCGCGCATCGCCAGCTCGCGTCGATGCGAGATGAGGATGGTCGTGCGGCCCCGCATCGCCGTTCTGTAGCCGTCGATCACCTGGCGTTCCGAAATCGGATCGAGCGCCGCCGTGGGCTCGTCGAGGACCAGCACCGAGGGGTCGGCCAGGAGGGCCCGCGCCAGCGCCAACCGTTGACGCTCGCCCACCGACACCTGTTGGCCGCGCTCGCCCACGAGCGTGGCGTAACCCTTCGGCAGGGCGTCGACGAACGCCGCGATGCCAGCTGCGGCTGCCGCCCTCCGCATCATGCCATCGTCCGCATCCGGCGTGCCGTATCGCAAATTCTCGGCCACGCTGGCGTGCATGAGCGCAGGCTCTTGTTCGACGAAGACGACATGCCGTCGAAGATCGTCGAGCCGGACAGCACGAAGATCCAGGCCGTCGAGGCGCACGACGCCGGCATCGGGATCGATGAGCCGCAGCAGCAGGTACGCCAAGGTCGACTTCCCGCTCCCGCTGGCGCCGACGATGGCGACGGCTTCTCCGGGATGGACGCGAAAGCTTGCGCGATCGAGGACGGCAGCCCCGCGCTCGGTGGTCAGCGAGACGTCCTCGAACGCGATCTCGCCGCGCACGGTGTGCAAGGGCAGGGCATCGGGACGCTCGACGACGTCGACGGGCGCGTCGAGGAGCTCCAACACACGATGCCACGACACGCGGGCGGTGGCGAGATTGGCATAAAGGCCCATCAGGGCCTGCGCTGGCGCGAACACCCGCATCTGATAGGCGAGGAACGCCGCGAACGTGCCGAGCGTCAAGGTGCCCTCGACGACGCGCGTGCCGCCGTAGAGGAAGACCGCCGATGTGCCGAGGGACAAAATGATCGCCGGCAAGCCGCCGGCAAGATAGGTGACACGCTGCACCGACATCAGCACGTCGATGAAGGCGTCGTTCAGCCGCCGGAACCTCCCCGTTTCTCGCCGTTGGGCGTTCGACGTGACGGTCAACGTGGTGGCTTGCAGCGTCTCGATGAGGAAGCTGCCGATGGCGCTACTGTGCTGGCGAAGGGTCGCCACGCGCGTTTCGAGTCGACGGCGATAGGCCACGAGGGCCCATAGGCTGAACGGCATCACGGTCGCGCTCAGCAGCGCGAGCTTCCAATCGAGCCATATCAGCATCGCCGAGCAGCCGACCAGGAAGAGCACGTTGCCGACCCAGGCGAGCGCCGTTTCCGCCGCGACCCGTTGAATCTCGCCGATGTCGCTGTTGATTCTGGCGACGATGTCGCCGAGGCGCGTGCGGGCGTAGAAGCGGGGAGACAATCGCTGCAGGTGCTCGTACAACGACAGCCGCATGGCAAAGAGAATCTCGGCCGAGACACGCGTGTAGCGCAAACCGCTCGCGACGTTGAGGACGTAACTCGAGATGCCGAGCAGGACGAACCAGAGCACGATGCGCCGCAGCGCGATGAGGTCTCGACCGACGAGGGCTCGATCGACGAGATCGATCGAGAGATACGGGATCGCCAGCGTCGAGACAGTGCTGACGAGGCTGATGAGCATCACCAGCACGAGGCGGCGCCAGTAGGGGATCAGGTACGCGAACGCGCGCCGCAAACCGGTCGGGATCGGCATCTCGTGCCAACGAATCGAATTTGAGAATTGCGTGCTTGGGTGATTGAGTGATTAAGGGATGATTGGGGCTCATTCACCCATCCAACCAATTCTCAAATTCCTCAAGGCAGTCAGCGGGCGGTCGGCCGCACAGGCGCCGCCGCCGGCACGACGAACATCTCCGTTGTCTGATCGGCGTTCATCTGGATCGTGCGTAAGTGCTTGTAGGTGGTCGCTTCGTAGACGTCGATAGTGGCGCCGGCGACATAGACGTAGAGCAAGCGGCCATTGGAGCTGACGCGAAGGCCCATGCGGGGGCGTCCCTGGAACTCCTGGCGGGAGACCAGGGTGTTGCGCTCGAGATCGAAGGTCCAGAACTCGTAGCGGCCGATCTCGGAGAAGAGCCCATAGCCGCGTTTTCGATCGGGAGACTGCGCGAACGAGACCGGCTGCGCCGGTCCGAGCGGCTGAAAGTCGACGCGTTTGCCGGCAAGGTCGACGCGCCCGATGCCCATCATGCGACGGTTCTGCACCGGATCCTGCATGGTGAAGAGCCCCGTGAAGATTCCTGGCGGATCGTAGAAATCGTGAACGGGGCCGAAGGTGATGCGTCCGAGGCCGGACTCGAAGGGACGCGACAACGGCCACGTCTCGACTTCGCCGAAGTCTTCGGTGTCGAGGATGAGCACGTCCTCGCCGAAGAAGTAGAGCAGCTTTCCGTCGGGCGACAAGCGCAGGTTGGCGTTCTCGCGCTCGTCGCCCTGGGGCCAGGCGATGGTCTTGGTGACGCGGCGCGCAGCGAGATCGAACACTTGCAGCGTCGAGGGTCCGATGTCCCAGCGATCGCGCAGCTTGGTGGCCGATCGGCTGAGGATGATCAGGAAGCGGTTGAGCGGATCGGGCTGGAAGCTCGTGATGCGCGTGCGGCGGTTGCCTTCGCTCAGCGTGAAGGTGTCGATGGTCTGGCGTGTGGCGACATCCACGATCTCGATCTTCTCGAGTGTCGAATCGAGCACGTAGAAGCGCGAGCGATCGGCCGACGGCACGAGCGAGCGCGGGATCCCCGTCTTCAGCGCGATGCGCTCGACGAGCTTCTCGCTCGCTTCGTCGAAGATCTGGATGTCGCCAGCATAGGTGCCGATGTAGAGGCGTCCGTTACCGCCCGTCTGGGTGGCCGATGCGGCCGCCAATCGCGCGCCCGGCGACTGGGCGGAGACGAGAGCGGCCAGCGCCAGCAGCGCCGCGATCGACGCCAGCATGCGTGCGCCCGTGCGTCCGCGGGCCGACTGCTGAATCATTTCTACTCTTACCCCGGAAACACCAGATCGATCTTGCGCCAATCCTTCTGCGCGGCGGCGCACTTGGCCGTCCAATCGGGCGCGTGATTCAGTTGATCCGGCACCTGCGCCGGCCAGAAGCAGCCCATATGGCAATCGAACAGATCGCGCTCGACCGGCTGGCACAGACCGGCGGTGCCCCCCGTGCGGTCGGCTTCCCACCCGGGCGAGAAGACAAGTGAGCAACCGGCCGGAATATGTGGCGGCTCGGGCTGCTGCGGCGGACCACCGCCCTGCTGTTGCAGCGCCACGACGTCCGCTTCCACGGCCCGTGGGCCGCTCCGGCGCGCCTCCGCCATCGGATCGGCCGTGACCTGCTCCATCCGCACGGCTTTCTTGTTGATCGCGCTCAGGTGTTTCATTCGCCTGCTCCGTTCGAACCACCTCGACGTGCATCGTGCAAAGCGATTTCAGGCCGGCCGAAGATCGTCAGCATCGTCGAACTGCTGCAGGAAGACTGGATTGCGCGTCGCGAGCGCGCCGTAGATCTCCAAGCAGGTATGCGTCCAGCCGCGAATCCACTCGCAGTAGTGCAGGTTGGGCCGGTTCGTCGACCCATAGCGCGTGTGCGCCTCGTGATAACAGCCGCCGGCGCAGATGGGCCTCGCCCAGCACGTCTGGCACTCCGTCTTCTCATTGATGTGGTGCGCGTCGAGAAACGCGGACTGCCGCTCACGGTCGACGCCATCGACAACCGAGCCAAGCTTGTGATCGCCGGATCCGGCGAAGCGATGGCATAGCGCCACGTCACCATCGGTCGCCACGCCCATCAAGCCGATACCTGCTCCACACGGATAGGCCTTCGCGTGGCCCTGGTGAATCTCCTGCAGCGTCTCTCGGACGTTCGAGAATCCGTGATGCCGATTCTGCAGGGACGCTTCGAGGAACTCGCCCGCCAGTGCTCTGAATTGTGAGAGCAGATGATCGAAGCCCGCATCGGCGATGGCATGGTCGCGTGTCGACGAGGTCGTAACCGGTGCGAAGCCGACCTCCCAGAAGCCAAGCTCCTCGGTGAGATGCCGATAGATTCGCGTCACGTCGAGCGTCTGGCGCGTCAGCGTGACACGCGCGCCAATCGGACGCGTCTTGTGCCGGGCCAGCAGCGCCTTGATCTTCGGCGCCACCAGCTCGTAACTGCCCTTCCCATTCGAGAAGACGCGGAACTTGTCCTGCAGGTCCTGGGGGCCGTCGATTGAAATCGTCACGCCGACGCGTTCATCCGCGAGAAAGTCGATGACGTCGGGCCGCAGCAGCGTGGCGTTGGTGGTCAGGCTGAAGTCGACCTCCTTGCCGACCTCGGCCGCGCGCCGTCGCGCATAGGCAATCGCCGACTTCAAGACCGGAAAGTTCATCAACGTTTCGCCGCCGAAGAACGTGATATGCGCCGTCTTGTTCGACTGGCTTTCGCGCAGCGCAAAATCGACCGCCGCGCGCGCCGTCTCCTCGCTCATGAACTTGGGCTGCTTGCCGTTCTCGGTGTCGACAATCTTGTCCTCGCCGTACTCGTAGCAATACGTGCAGCTCAAGTTGCACTGATTGGTCACGTTGACCACCAGCGTCTGCAGGGGCACGACCGTGAGCGGCAGAATCTTGGGAGGCTTCTGAGAGGGCGTCCGAGCGCCGACGGCACGCACACGCTGCAAGTCGGCAACCGTTTCCGCCACGGTCTCGGGTCCGAACCGCGCGCCCAACTCGTGTGCGAGCTCGGCGGCCTCTCGCGGCCGGCACTCCAGCGCATCGATGACGGCGGTTGCGCAGTCATCCAAGGCGAACACCGCGGCACTCGGCACCAGGTAACCGAAGCGGCGGCCACTTGCCTCGAAGCGGTGAAGCTCTTGCAACGACAATGTGGTCACGGCATCACCGAGGGATCCCACCGCATATAGAGCGGGACCGTGACGAGCAAGTGTGCGCGCGCCCTCAATGACCGCGCCGCAGTTTGTGCAGCCCGCGTCTCGGACGCCTGTCCCGCTGCCGGCTGGGGTGCTTCGATCGCGACAGCCCCCCCGGCCGGCGGCGGCATGGTGGGCATGCCGGGTCCGGTCGTCGAGCCGGGCGCCATGTAGGTGGCCACCACCCAGACATCGCCGATGTTGTTGCGCTCGCCGCGACGCTTGGCGTTCGGCCCTTCGATATTCGGCGTGAAGAGGCCCGTCGCTTCGTCCAGCTCCCCCACGAACTTCACATCGTCATCGTCGTAGGTCGCGGTGTATTCCTCGAGCGTCCACCGCGCGTCGAGGAGATCGAGCTTGAGGTCGTCGGGCGTATCGGGCTTGCCATCCAAGCCGTTGTGATACCCCCAGGCTTCGAATTGCGCAAACATCTTCGGAAACGTGACGCCGCCCACGCGCGCCATGTTCCACGAGGGCGCCACGCGGATGGCGTCGATGCGATCGTAGACGGTCAGTGCGGCGGGCTTGGCCACGCCCGCGAACACGATGTCGCGCGGGCCCACGGCGGCGTTCGCCGCGACGTTCACCACGAGGGTCACCCCGTCGGACGTCGTGCTGTCGATTCGCACGATGCTCAGTCCAGGTCCCAAGTCGACGTCGCCGGGTTGAAGCGTCGCGGGCAGGTTGGCGGCGAAGAGGCGGAGGGATTGCTCGCGAGCGGCCACAGGCAACGCGGTGCGGTCGGTGCCGAGAATGTGCGTCTCACGGCCGAGGCGCTCGAACCGGACGTCCAGCCCTTGTTCGTCGTAGCCGCCAGTGAACCAGCGTCCAGCAATGCGACGCCAGTCGCGCTCGACGAACATCACTTCTCTGAGCGCCGTCTTGTCGTTTCCGGCCGCCATCGACGGTTCGACGCCGCTCGCCGCCGACCCTGAGCCTGCCGACTGGGTCGAGCGCCCGCGCCACTGGAAACCGGTATAGATGACGGCTCGACCCGCGCGTGCGACAGTCTTCCCCGATCGCGCGTAGGTATACGAGATCTCCGTCGTGAACTCGTCGGTGGTGCCGGCAACAGGTGTGATCACGGCCCGACCATAGATGGCGCCTTTACCCGGGTCCCATCCGGTGAGCGCCCACGTCCCGTCGAGGCGAGCGGGCCGCATCGTCGCCGACCAAGCGGACCATTCGGGTGTCTGGAGCGGGAACGCTCGAGAGAGATGGTCGATGGCCTTCTCCACGGGATGACGAGTATCTGGCGGACGGCCGTCGGGCTCCCGATCGCGCGGAGCGGGACCCATCCGGCGAAAGGCCTGACGATCGACGAGTGGATACCAGCCGCGGTGCATGGCGATGAGGCCGTCCCACTCGCTGCGCGCGCGGCGCTGCGAGATCACGCGGCCGAGCGAATGGCAGCGATTGCACAGCCCTTCGACGTCGTTGCTGGCGTACTTGTAGTCGATGAGCCGGCGTTCGACCTCGAACGCGGCGGGCGCCGCCTCTTCGGGCGCCAAGCCAAGATGATTGGACAGATACTTCACGACTTCGCGCGCCGTCTGCGGATCGATCTGCAGATCGTTGAGCGCCACCATCCGCTTGAGCGTGTCCTGCCACCCCTCGGGGGTGT
Organism: Acidobacteriota bacterium; assembly: GCA_020200025.1. GTDB lineage: Bacteria > Acidobacteriota > Vicinamibacteria > Vicinamibacterales > UBA2999 > JAIVJN01. The sequence continues at coordinate 19,804 of JAIVJN010000002.1, forward strand.
TGCGCTGAAATGAAATGCGCGAGATCTGCTGTTTCTCGTCGGTGGTATGACAGGGGCCGCATGCCTTCTGCACGAGCGGGCTGGGAATGGGAATCCCAACCTCCGGTTTCGGGGCGGGTACCGAGGCCGCCGGATCGGTGGCCGGCTGCTGCGCGCGTGGGACCGCCAACATCAGCACCACCCACGCGGAAGCGGTGGCGGCAAACGCGTGTCGAAGGCTTCGCATGGCGAAAACGGTCGGAAGATTTGTAGCACAGAACAGGGGGCTTGGGGCTTGAGCCTTGGGGCTTTGAGGCTTGAGGCTTGGGGCTTGAGGCTTAAGGCTTGAAGGCCGAGTCCTCGACCACTCATTGGGCACGGGCCGCCACGCCTCCGGGTCTCCCAGCCTCCCAGCCTCCCAGCCTCCCAGCCTCCAAGCCTTCAAGCCTTCAAGCCTCCAAGTCTCCTCGCCTCGAAGCCTCCACGCCCGCCAAGGCAACGCGTGCGTCGTTGACGCTCATGCGCCGCGTCGCCAGACCAGCCACCCTCTCGCGACCAGCGTGGAGAGCGCGAGGAGGAAATCCCGAAGCGCGATGGGCCCGGATGCCCGGACGCAGGCCTCGTAGATCTCCGGCACCTGCGTGAACGACGGGGCGAGCTCGACAAGCGTCACGACGTCGACGTCGCAGATGTAGCGGACCCCGATGGGATCGCGATCCGAGACCAGCCGGCGCTCGAGCACAATCTCGCGTCCGCTCACGGCTGCGCGCCGTTCGATGCGGGCATCCGCCGCACGGCTCATTTGCATCGCCGGTGCCGCGCGCATCTGGTCGAACGCCCGCGTCACCGACGGATCGCTACGCAAGGAATCGCGATGAAAGTCGGTGTTGTCCTGCTCGGCGAGGAGAGCCGAGCGCGTGCTCCAGAATGGATGGGCGTGACCGGCGGCGGCTTGGGCCAGAAACAGGCGCGTTTGACGTGCGAGGCCCGCATAGACCTCCTGCTCGCGCGCCTGGAAGAAGTCGAGCGCCACCGAGCGCATGGCCGGCCGCGAGAGACACGTGTTCACGACCACCGCCGCCAGCCAGCCCGAGGCGAGCGCCTTCATCACGCCCGCCGACGACACCGGATCGACGAACGATCCGGCGTCACCGACGAGCAGCCAGTCGTCACCGGCATATTGGTCGGAGCAGTACATCGAGGCATCCCAGCCCGTCGGCCCGCTCTCCATCTCGGCTCCGTCGAGGAACGCGGCAAACTGTCGCGTCTTCGCGATCTCGGCCAGATAGATCTCGCGTGCGCCGCGCCCGCGCGCGAGGTCGGTCGTGCCCGGATCGACCATCACGGCGACACTGCGTGCGCCGCCGCCGACCGGAACAGACCATGCCCACCCGTCCGTGTACGACTCGATGAGTGTGTGCGAGTCGTCGGGCTCGGACCAAGCGCCGTCGGACTGCCACGTGGCTACGACCGCAACCGTTCGCAGGTCTGGCTCACGATCCGCTGTTCCACGCGGGCGCCCGCCGCACGGGCCTGGTCGAGCAACACGCGCGCGAGCGCGAGGTCGGTGACCTGCCAGCCGCGTTCGCCGTCCGCGAAGAGCTCGACGCGGCTCTCAGCACCCCACCAAACGGTGTTACCCGTCGCGCGAACGAAACCCGCACGGTCCACGGCGTCCTGCACGCCGAGCACCGACCACAGCTTGCGGCCACTCGGCGGAATCGACTCGGCGAGCGGTGCAGGCGAAGCGCCATCGGGACGCGTGATGAGGACGATGTCGTGGCCCCAGGTCGCGAGCAGGCGCGCCGCGGCGCACCCGGCCGGCCCGCCGCCGATGATCAGGATCTCGGGAGACCTACTCACACCCGCAGCAAGACCCCTCGCGCCGGCCGGCCGGTGGCGCGCGCGATGGCTTCGGCATACAGCTCGAGCTGACGTCGATAGCCTTCTTCACCGCCTGCAATCTCGACGTCCGTCTTGAAATCCACCACCACCCAGCCGTCGCCCTCATCCCACGCCAGATCTGCCTGGCCGTCGATGATGACGTCTCCTTGGACCAGGCTGAGCGCCACCTCTCGTCTACATGGACGACCGGCGGCCTCGGCCGCACGGGCGCGGGCGAGCAGCGGGTGCGCGAGCACGCGATGGGCGACGAGCGCAGCGGCCACCCGTTCCTCATCGCCTGCGCCCAGGATCCGGGCCTGAACACCAGCCAAAGCGGCGACCTCATCGACGGCGGCATCGAGGGGTACCGCAGCGAGAAGGGCGTGAACGAGAATTCCAAAGCGGCGACCCGATGGGCGTGGCGCCTCCGAGAGGCCCATGTCGACGACATCCACGGCCGCGGCAGTTGATTCGGTATCGCGCTCCGCCTTTGGACTGGGGGCATCCCGGCCAACGCTGAAGGCCTGGCCCTCCCCGCGGCGGTGCGCTTCCGCATACTCGGACACGGTCATCACGCGCATCGATGGGTCGGCACCGCGTTCGAGAGCGCTCGTGCGCCAGGCACGCCAGTCCTCGAGTCGCGCGCGGTCGGCCGCCACCGTTTCGGACGGAGCCTCCTTCGAGATCAGATCGTCTCGCCGCAGGCCGCGCGGATCGTCCGCGGGCCGATCGATCAACCGCGGATCCCACCAGACGAGGGTGTAGGGCTCCCCCGATGTCGGATCGAGCAGCTCGTACGCACCCGGCCGCACCATCGACGCGTCGGGCTGCTGCCCGTCGGGGCGAAGCAGCACCGTATCCTTCCCGGGGAATGGCGGGCATGCCGCAGTGGTCGCCGGATGCTGCCGGACATCGAGCGGCGGATAGAGCGCGCGGTTGAG
>JAIVJN010000344.1 GCA_020200025.1 Acidobacteriota bacterium
CACCTGCTCCGGTGTGCGGCGCCGCCACGATGGAGGCATCCTGATGGTGCCTGGGGCGCCGATCATACGCTCGAGGCCGACCTGCTGGAGCGTCCGCAGCCCGATGGCGACGATGCCGACGAGCAGCTCGGTTTCCCTGCCGAGGCGTCGAGACACTTCCCCGGCGAGCTCTTTGATTTGGGCACCGAGGTCGAGGCTGCTCGGCGCCGACCCGCGCGTGGCGTACTCGATGACCGCCTGCCGGACATCGGGCCAGAAACGATGACCGTAGAGAAAGGTGTGCGAGCTGTCGATCTGTTGCGCCAGGCACCAGCGACCCTTCAGCAGCAGCCGTTGCGCGACGGCGTGCGGATCCGTCGCCTTCGTCATGAGCCGGTCGAGCGCCAGCGGATAGAGGTGGAACCACACCCGCGTCGGCGCCCGATCGACCGGGTGCATGGCATGCGCAATCCGGTCGATCGTCCGCAGCCATGCGGCGTCGTCAAATTGCGCGAGGAATGGAACGAAGAGAGAGTCCATTCGAATGCCTCACCAAAGGGCCGCCTTCATCTCAGCGATAACCATCTCGACGCGGCCGAGGTCGGCGAGCACGCGCTCGGCCTCGGCGGCTGTTTGCTCCAGCGCCTCCGGTGTGGGCGTGCTGCCACGCCGCACCTCGAATGCGAGGTCCCGAGTGGTCTCCGCGCAGGCGCGACACACCGCCAGCGTCCGCTCGTGGGCCTCGATCAAACGGCGCACTTCTCGCCTCTCGTCATCGGTCATCACCCAGGATTCGCCTTTTTCCAGACCTCGTAGCGCATGCGCAGAGTCTTGACGGGGTTGGCGTTCTCGCTCGACGTGATGTCAGCGTCAGTGGCGCTGACATACAACGTGTAGGTGCCGTCGTTGAACGACGCGCCCGATCGGTCCGTGGCATTGGCAGCCAGAATATACGCCACGTGTGCCGTCTTGCCGTCGCACGGCGCATTCACCGTCGGCTCGGTCTCGCACGTGCAGCGCTTGTCGCCGCCCTTTGCGTCAGCGGTCTCCATGGCCACCATCACGCGGTCGGAGAGCGAGCCAGACGCGTTCTTGAAGGCGTCGACGGCGGCCGTGACGACAGCGTCGCTCATCAAGATGTTTCCCTGCACCGAAAAGAAGATGCCGGTTTCGGCGACCCGATCTTGTCGATCCAGCGACGCAGGGTTGTTCTTCTGCCCGGAGAACCCGGCCATGCGGCCCTGCAAATCCACGACGGCGAACTGCCGGGTGTCGATACTGGGATCGGCCTGGAGCAGCTCGATGATCTGCTTGGGATCGGTGCCCCTGTCGATCTCGGCGAAGATGAGCCTCTGGTTCGCACGCGTGCGATCGACGCCGGCCTGCGCCGCCGCGACGCCTTTCCCGGGCACGACAATCGCCTGCACGTCCATCAGACCCTTGGCCGGGAAATTCGCAAACGATCGTTGTGCGACACACGTGGCCGATGCAATCACCACTTGTTGCGTCGCCTGATCGACGGCGATGACAGACCAGGTGGCGAACGCAGGCGACACCGTGACCAAGAGGAGGACACACGCGAGCACGGCGCATTGCATTCTCGAGCTCCGTTGACGGCGTCGACCGACCGGGCGGACGACGCCTCGATTGAGCGCGGTGGCGCCTGGACGACCGACGGCCGTCCGACACCAGCTCCTCGCGTTCGTCACGCTCTCAGCTCGTCCGCCCGCCAGTGCTGGACGGCCTGTTTGATGTCGCCCGGCGAGAGGCGCTCCCGCACGGCACGGTCGAGCAGCGCGCCCAACTCCTCGTCCGACGCGAACCGGAGGGCGACAACTTGCTTCGGCGTCAGCGATCGCAGCTTCGCGTCATCGCCAGCCGGCAACACTTCGGCGCACCGCACCTTCATCTCGAGTTGGATGATACGGTCCTGCAGGCGCGTGACGTAGCTCCGACCCGACGCGATAAGGGGCGCGATTGACAGCAGCAGCAGATAAATGCCGGCCGAGAACGTCTGCCACCCGAGCCACGACCAACCCAACAGCGAGAGAAGCCCGAGCAGCCAGAGCACCCCGGCGATGTACGTCGGGACGGGGTGATGAGCGTGGGATGCGTAGGACTGAGGCATGGGGTCGAAATACAAGTGCAAAGTTCACAGTGCAAAGTTCAACGTGAAGAAGGCGCTCAGGCTCTAGCACTCTAGCACTCTGCACTTTGCACTCTGTACTCTGCACTATTTGAGCTTGCCCTCGATTTCTTCGTAGACCTTGCGGACCGCGATCGGCCCCTGCTGCTCGCTCAAGAACCATTCCTTGTACGGCCCCCAGTTCGCCTGCGCCGAGGCGGCATCGACCGGCAACCCGAGCTTGTGCAACCGGTTCACCTCGGCGATGACGTACTGCAAGGCCTTCTGGTATTCGACGAGCTCCTCGCGCGACGCGCGCGGGTCTTCGATGAACCCATGCCCGGGAACGAAGCGATCGACGTCCATGGCGAGCGCCTTGTCGATCACCGAGAGCCATTCCGAGGGATAGGCCGAGCGCATGGCCGGAAACACGCGATTGAGATAGGCCTCGCTCATGAACAGGATCTTCTGCTTGGGCAGATACACCATCAGATCGCCGCCGGTGTGGGCGCGCCCGAGGTAGAGCGCCTGCACTTCGATGCCGCCGACGTCGACGACCTGTTTGTCGCCCGTCATCGCCGTAGGAGGCACGACGACCGGCGGACGGGGCGCTTGTCCAGGCTGAGTCGACGGCTTGGCGGCTGCCGCGGCGTCGCGCTCGAGCTGCGCCTTCGAGATAGGGTGCACGACGAACGAGATACCGGCGGGAAGCACAGAGTTGCCCGCCGTGTGGTCGCCGTGATCGGATCCGACGACATACCAGCGCACTGGCTTGTCCGTCACTCTAGCGATCGCGTCGAGCATCGCCTTCGTGGCGTCGGGACTGCCCTGCCCATCAGCCACGAGCACGCCGTCGGCGCCGACCACGAACAAGCTCACGGTCGTGAAGCCTGGCTGCCGGATCTCCTCATAACCGTATACGTTGTCGGCCAACTTCACGACCCGAGGGAAGTCGCCGAGCGCGAGGCCACGCTTCTCAGGATAGGCCGTGCGCGGCTGGGCGACCGCGACGCCGATCAGGCCGGCGCACAGCAGGGCAGTGCAAAACAGAGCGCGAGAAACCAGAAACATGGAGGCTCCGGCAGAAGAAAAGGGAATCGTAACCTGAAATGAAGCTCACTCCTTCACTCCTTCATTCCTTCTATTCCTCACTTCCTCATTCCTTCATCCGTCATCATCTGCCGTCGATCATGTCTCCGAGTCCGAAGGCTCGGTCGAGTACGGACCCTTCTTCCGTGCGGCCCCGGCTCACCTGCGGCGCCGCCTTGTAAATGCGATCAGCCATCCGGCTGAGAGGCAGCGACTGCAGCCACACCTTGCCCGGACCGGTCAGCGTCGCAAAGAAAATGCCTTCGCCACCGAATAGCGCCGTCTTCACCTTGCCCACGAACTGGATGTCGTAGCTCACCGACGGCTGCAGCGCGACCAAACAGCCCGTATCGACTCTCATCGTCTCACCAGCCGCGAGCTCGAGATAGTGAATCGTGCCACCGGCGTGGACGAAACAGAGCCCGTCGCCTTCGAGCCGCTGCATGATGAATCCCTCACCGCCGAACAGGCCGGCGCCGATCTTTCGCTGAAACGCGATGCTGAGCGACACGCCGCGCGCCGCGCACAGAAATGAATCCTTCTGGCACACGAGCTGTCCGCCAAGCGACTTGAGATCCATGGCGAGAATCTTGCCAGGATAGGGCGCTGCAAACGCCACGCGATGCCTGCCCGCACCCTGGTTGGTGAAGACGGTCATGAACAGGCTTTCGCCGGTCAGAATGCGCTTGCCGGCACCCCAGAGCGCGTCCACCACACCCGTGGTCGGCTTGCCGCCGTCGCCGAAGATGGTCTCCATCTGCACGCCCGGCGTCATGTACATGAACGCGCCGGCTTCCGCAATGGCGGCCTCGCCCGGATCGAGCTCGACCTCGACGAATTGCATCTCGTTGCCGTGGATCACGAAGTCGATGTCGTGAGATCGGCGGCCCGGCGGCGTCGGAGGAGGCAACGACCCTGCCGCGCTGGTCCCCGCTGCGCCAGTGAACGGCGCAAAGGCCGGCACGTCGCGCACCTTCTGCCAGTTGGCCATGCCGGCGGTGAAGACCAGCGTCTCGGCGTCGATGCTGCCGTTCCGAAGGTTGGCCACGATCTCGGCTTGCGCGACCGGGCCGACTTGATGTCCACCGATGGCCATGTACCACTGCTCTGTCGCACTCATGCTGTTCTCCTCGAAGGCTTGGAGACCTGAAAACTTGGAGGCTTGGAGACGTGGAAGCTCAGAGACGTGGGCCTCTCGAGTTGGGCAGACCCAGCCCGCCCCGGCCACGTCTCAGTCGCACGGCAGACAACGCTCCGGATCATCGAGCGTCAAGCCTCCGGGCCTGCAAGCCTCCAAGCCCCAAGCTTCAGTCGTTCTCCGCGGCCGCGTCGATCTTCGCGGCCGTTTCGTGTTCGAGCCTCGACGCGGTGGCAGGATCGAGATGCAACTGGTTCGCAAGCTGGGCGAGATAAATGCGTTCCGCGCCGTTGACGCTTTCATCCGCTCGGACAATGGCGAACGCGAGCACGTAGAGCTCCTGTCGCTGTTGAAGGTCACTGACGCCGGCAGCGATGTCAGCCAGCGGTAGCGACCGGTCGAGCTCCGCGCCGACGAGGTGCTCGATGCCCGCGTCACGCGCGTGTTGAAGAATCAACGCGCGCTCTTCGGCCGACAGCGTTCCGTCTGCACGGGCGGCGGAGATTGCTAGACGCACGATCCGGACGATCTCCGCCGGTACGTTGGCTGAACCGGGTATTGGCGGTGCCGGGGATGCGCCGAGTGCGTGGCGGGCGCCCAATGCGTTGGCTACCTGCGGTGCGAGCCCGGGCCCGCCAGATGCTTGGCTCGTACCGGGCGCGGCTGGCGCTGCACCGCTCGCCGCACCCGCGGCCGACGCGCCCGGTTGCAGACTGTCGAAGATGCCCCACGCGACGCCGGCCGCTGCCAGCAGCGTGCTCGCGGAGAGAAACCCCTTGTGGCCGGAGACGAACCGCCCGACCCGGCGCGCGCGTTTCCGTCCGCCGCTGCCGAGAACCCCGCGCAGGAACATTGACATGACGTCAGTTGCGTCCACGGGACGTCTTCCCCCTTCAGATTGAACCAGCCAAGAGCGCTGCCCTTGATATCCCGTTCGCTCCAACCCTTGGCGGGCGCTCGTTGCCTTCTCGGCGCGCTCCGCACGCCTGGACCGCTATGCGGGTCCACAAGCAGTACAGAATTCTCGCTACGGGCCGCATAACGCTCCATACGCATCCGGACGAGCCCAGGTTCGGGTCAATCGATCGGGATGTGTCGTCAGATCTGACTCGCCGACCCGGGCACCGTCACTTTCGGTGGCTCTGGCGTGAAGTCTTCGCCGGGGTTGATGAAGCGGTTCATTTCAACCTTGTACTGCTTGTCGTAGAGCTAGAATCGCCCGGGCAATCGACACGCGCTGGCGCTGCCCACCCGATAGCTTGATGCCGCGCTCTCCGACGATGGTCTGGTAGCCGTCGGGAAAGCCGAGGATGAACTCTTCGCAGTGCGCGATCTGCGCAGCCGCCTTGACCTCGTCCAGTGTCGCACCCGGTCTGGCGTAGCCAATGTTCTCGGCAACACTTCCGTCGAAGAGAAAGTTCTCTTGCAGGACCGAGGCGAGTTGCTCGCGATAGTCACGGAGCGGAATCGTCGCCAGATCGCGACCGTCAACGATAATCCGGCCGCGCAGCGGCCGGTTGAATGCCATCACCAAGCTGATGAGCGTGCTCTTGCCCGATCCGCTCGAGCCCACGAGCGCCGTCGTCGTGCCCGGTGTCGCCTGGAAGGATAGCCCCTTCAACACGGGCTGCCCGGGATGGTACTCGAACCAGACGTCCTCGAACGCGATGTCCCCGCGGATGGGACCGAGCGCGTGTTTCTCGGCGTCGGCCTCGTCTTCGGTCTGCATCTCGAGAATCTCTCTGATGCGATCGAGGCCGGCAAACGCTTCGGTGATCTGCGTGCCGATGCTCGCAATCGAGATGAGCGGCGCCGCCAGCAATCCGATGAACAGGATGTACATGACGAAGTCGCCGAGCGTCATCCGTCCCGCGAGAATGTCGTTGCCGCCCAACCAGATCACGACCACGCCGATCACACCGACGATCACGGTGCTGGCCGAGGTCGTGGCGGAGACGCCAGTCATGGATTGGGCGACGTTGCGAAACAACCGATGCGCACCTTTGGTGAACGAGATCTCTTCTCGCTTTTCGGCGGTGTAGCTCTTCACCACGCGAATGCCGCCCAGACCTTCGGTGAGCCGTCCGGTGACCTCCGCTTGAATCTTGCCCCGCTCGCGGAACAGTGGGCGGAGTCGACTGAAGGCGTACGCCATCCCGCCGCCGAAGAGCGCCAGCACGACGGCCGTCACCAGCGTCAAGCGCCAGTTGAGATACAAGAGCACGGCCAGGCTGATGGCGGCTGTGACCAGCCCACCCACCAGTGACACGAGCCCGGTCCCGACGAGGTTTCGTATGCCCTCGGCGTCACTCATGATGCGTGACAGCAACACGCCCGTCTGGGTCGAATCGAAGTAGCGGACCGGCAAGCGCATGATTTTGGCCTGCACACGCTTGCGCATGTCGGTAATCGCCCGTTGCGCGGCGACGCCGAGGATCTGCGAGATGACGAAACCGGTCACGGCCTGGACCAGCGTGGCCACACCGCCCACGAGGGCGATCGGGAGCAACAGCTCGTGGCGCCCCTTCCCTATCACATCGTCGATGACGTACTTGGAGAGCGCCGGGAGCACGATCCCCGCCAGACGGCTCACGAGCATCAAGGCCAGCCCAACGGCGAGGCGGCGGCGGTGCACCCAGATGAGCTCGCGCGCCTGGCCCCACGCTGCCGACCAGGCGATCTTCTTCTTCTTCGTGTCGGCGCCGGGTCCCGCCGCAGCCGCGGTCGCACTCCGTCCAGCCGACATTCCTTCGGCGCGTCGCATGCTGGGAGTCGCCGGTCGTAAGAGAGCCACGCTTGTTCCTCAGCTCGAGAAAGTCACAGCAATGTACGGAGCCTGAGCGCCTCGCCCGACGCGTTCAGTTGAGCGCATTCGGCATGGCCAGCGTAAACGGCGCGATCCGGGCTTCGAACTCGCTGCCGGCCGCCGTCATCATCGTATAGCTGCCGTGCATGGTCCCCACCGGCGTCTTGAGCTGGCAGTAGCTGGTGTACTCGAAGCTGACACCCGGTTCGAGGACAGGCTGCTCGCCGACCACACCCGGTCCCTTCACTTCCTGGACGTCCCCGTCCGCGTCCGTGATGATCCAATGCCGGCTCTGGAGCTGAGCGGTCTCCACTCCTTCATTGGCGATGGTGACGTGGTAGGTGAAGAAGAAGTGGTGCTCGCGCGGAACGCTGCGCTCGGGCAAGAAGGTCGCCCGCACGCGCACGCGGATGCCGTTGGTCGTCGTGACGCTCACCTTCGAATTATCACACGTCGCGCCGCTCGAGGCTTGAAGGCCTGCAGGGTGGGAGGCCTGGAGTCTTGTAGACCTGGAGACTTGGAGGCTTTGGGCCTGGGGGCTGAAGGCTCAGTGACATCGACGTCTGCAAGTCTTCAAGTCTTCAAGCCTTCAAGCCCTCCCTCAATCCAGATGCCCGCGCTCGGCATCGCCCATCTCCACCTTGCGCGAGGGGAAGTACTGCGTCCACCGCTCAGTGACGCGACGTGCGATGTCGTCCCGGCATGACACTTCCCCGGGATACCAGGGCTTCATCCGCGCATCGATCAGGACCGGCCGTTCGTACGAGATGTGGTTGCGGACGATACGGCGACCGGCGGCGTGGATGTCCGCCGCGGGCTCGAACCGCGTGAACGTCGTCCAGAGAAAGTTCATGTCGCTCCGAGTCGCCCGCGCCGGCTCGTCGCTGAGGACGAGAAGCGGCCAGTCGGCGAAAGCGGCGTGCGCCGCGAGGCGGCTGGCGGCGCCTGAATCGTCGGCGTAGGAGGGGCCGCCGATGACGAGACACCCGCCGCAGAACACGCGGACGTCGTGCACCTCAGGAGGAGGCGAGACGGGTGGGCGAAATTCGCGTGGCAGGACGCGAATGGGCTCGCCGAGGCCGAGCCACACGCCCTTCGATCCTTCGTTGACCACCGGTCCGGTGTAGTCCAATGTGTCCATCGATAGATGCGAGAAGACGTAGAGGTCTGCCGCGGGCTCGGTGCGTGCCAGCACGTGCTCGAGCGTGGCGCGGAAATTTTTCAGGTCGACCGGCCGGTCGGTCATCAAGAGAAACTTGGTGAGCGACAATTGCCCTTCGCCGAGAATTCTGAAGGCACTGGCCATCGCCTCGCGCTTGTATCGCTGTTTCACGACGGCGGCGGCCAGCGAATGGTAGCCCGTCTCGCCGTACGACCAGAGTTGCTCGACGGCGGGCATCACGAGGGGAAAGAGCGGAGACAGGAGCTCCTGCAACAGATCACCGATGAAAACATCCTCCTGACGCGGCTTGCCGACGACAGTGGCCGGATAGATGGCGTCACGACGCCGGGCGATCCGCTTGACTTGCAGCACAGGATAGTCGCGCCAGCATCAGCTCCGGCACGTTCTCGGGCAGCGGTGCGATGGCCGAGAGAATGAGGGCGGGCGGACCCCCGAGAAACACCGTCACCGGCAGCGGCTCGCCGCGTGCTTCCGCCCGGGCGTAGTGGAAGCCACCACCCTTACCAATCTGCCAGTGCATCCCGGTCGACGAGGCGTCGTGAACGTGCAACCGATACATCCCCAAGTTATGCCCGGGGCGATCGGGATGCGCGGTGTAGACGAGCGGAAGCGTGACGAAAGGGCCGCCGTCCTCGGGCCAGCAGGTCAAGACAGGGAGGCGGTCGAGCCGGACGTCAGACGTGACCACGTCGAGCACGGGACCCGTCGCCTTGCGGCGCGTGCCCACCTTGACCAGCTCCCAGGCGACGTCCCGCGCGCCCCACAGCTTGCCTGGCGTCGGCGGCAGCACGGTTTCTGCCAGGTGAACCAACCGCTTGATCAGCCGAAGCGGCCGCTCCCCGAACGCCAGCTCGGCACGGCGCGCCGTACCGAATAGATTGGTGACGAGCGGGAAGTCGGATCCGAGGATGTTGGTGAAGAGCAGCGCGGGCCCTCCGCCGGCAATGACGCGACGGTGAATCTCCGCGGCTTCTTGATTGGCGTCGACGGGGGCCGCGATCTCGACGAGATCGCCATCGTGTCGCAGGCGATCGAGAAACGAGCGGAGATCGGGAAACATCAGGAGAAACGGCAGGCGGCAGGCGGGCGAATCAAGTCCTCGTCAGCTTCCGGTACTTGATCCGGTGCGGCTGATCGGCCGCCGCACCGAGCCTCCGTCGGCGATCGAGCTCGTAATCCTGATAGTTCCCTTCGAACCAGACCGCGCGACTATCGCCTTCGAAGGCGAGGATATGCGTGGCGATGCGGTCGAGGAACCAGCGGTCGTGGCTGATGACCACGGCACAGCCCGCGAAGCTGAGGAGCGCCTCCTCCAGTGCCCGCAAGGTATCGACGTCCAGATCGTTGGTCGGCTCGTCGAGCAGCAACAGGTTGCAGCCGGTCCGGAGCAGCTTGGCCAGGTGGACCCGGTTACGTTCGCCGCCGGACAGCGTGCCGACTTGGCGCTGCTGTTGAGCGCCCTTGAAGTTGAACCACGACACGTAGGCGCGAGACGGCACCGGTCGCTTGCCCACCAAGAGCTCGTCCTGGTCGCCCGAAATCTCCTCCCAGACCGTCTTGTCGGCCGACAGTGCGTCGCGCGACTGATCGACATACCCGATCTGCACCGTCTCGCCAATCTTCAGCGTGCCACCGTCGGCTCGCTCTTGGCCGGTCATCAAGCGGAAGGTCGTCGTCTTGCCCGCCCCGTTTGGACCGATGACGCCGACGATGCCTCCGGGCGGCAGCGTGAAGCTGAGGTCGTCGAACAGCACGAGGTCGCCATACGACTTGCGCAGGTTGCGCGCCTCGATGACGATGTCGCCGAGACGAGGGCCGGGAGGAATATAGATCTCCACCGCGTCGATCTTCTGCGCCGTGTCTTCGGCCAGCAATTGCTCGTAGGAGTTGAGTCGCGCTTTGCCTTTCGCTTGCCTTGCGCGTGGGGACATCCGGATCCAATCGAGCTCACGCTGCAGCGTCCGCTGGCGCTTGCTCTCGGATTTCTCCTCCTGCGCCAGTCGCCCCTGCTTCTGTTCGAGCCAGCCGGAGTAGTTGCCCTGATACGGGTACCCGGTCGAACGATCGAGCTCGAGAATCCACCCGGCCACGTTGTCCAGAAAGTAACGGTCGTGCGTGACGGCGACGACCGTGCCGGCATAGTCCTTCAGAAAGCGCTCGAGCCAGGCCACCGACTCGGCGTCGAGATGATTGGTCGGCTCGTCGAGGAGCAAGAGATCGGGCGACTGCAGGAGCAGGCGGCAGAGGGCGACCCGCCGCCGCTCGCCCCCCGAGAGCGTCGACACCTCGGCCTCGGGAGGGGGCAGGCGCAGCGAATCCATCGCCATCTCGACACGCGAATCGACATCCCACGCGTTCGCCGCGTCGATGCGATCCTGCAGCCGCGCCTGCTCGTCGAGCGCCTTCTCCATCGCCTCGGGCGACAAGTCGTCACCGAGTTGGATATTGACGGCGTCGTAGCGATCGAGCAGCTCACGAATGGCGGAGACGCCTTCGTCGACGTTGCCCTTGACGTCCTTCGACGGATTGAGCGCGGGCTCTTGCGGCAGAAAGCCGATTGAGATGCCCTCGGCGGGAAACGCTTCGCCGCTGAAGTTCTTGTCGACGCCGGCCATGATCCTGAGCACGGTCGACTTCCCCGAGCCGTTGATCCCGAGGACGCCGATCTTGGCACCCGGCAGGAAGGAGAGCCAGATGTCCTTCAGCACAACGGTATCGGGAGGGTGCACCTTCCCGAGACCCTTCATCGTATAGACGAACTGCGGTGGCATGAGAGACGAGACGACTATATCAGCACTAAGAAACTGGTTGCTCTTGAGAGCTCATGAGAGCAACCAGGTTGCCCTGTCACGGACGCTACTGCGTCACTTCCGGCTTCAACGTCACCACCGTGCGTCGATTGGCCGGGAAGTACTTCTTGAAGGCCTCGTGCAGCACCGCCGGCGACAGCTTCTCGATACGCTCGCCGCGGCGCGCGATACCGGCGGCATCCCATCGCAGCGTGTGTGTGGTCTGCAGCGAGCCCAGCCAGTACTGATTCTCGCGCGTGGCCGTCTCCAGGTCACGGCGTTCGAGCTCTTGCACCTTGGCCACGTCCTCGGGCGATGGCCCTTCGCCCTTCAAGCGCTCGACCTCCTTGTTCACCGCTCCCACCAGCTTGTCGACGTTCTCGGGAGCGCTGCCGAATTGCACCATCATCGCGCCGTAATTCGGCTGCGGCAGGGCGTTCTGATAGGCGACGTTCACGCCGTAGGTGCCACCCAGCTCTTCGCGCAAGATGTCGCGCAGCCGAATGGAGAGGAGCGACGCAGCCGCACGCGCCCGATGCATTTCGAGCTCGTCCAGGCCTGCATCCGCGAAGTACGACATGACGGTCTGACTCGCCGGCTCGCGCCCCTTTTTCACCTCCTCCGTCACCAGAGCGGCGGGGAACCGGATGCCCATATCGCGGAAGGTGGAGCTCGGTGTGCCCGTGGACGGCAGGCTCGCGACCCACTGCTCGAGCAGGGGCGTGACGATGGCGATGTCGAACGCGCCCACGATGAAGACCGTGAAGTCGGCCGCGTTGGCGAAGCGGCTGGTGTAGAAGCGGCGCAGCGCCTCGAGGTCGAGCGCCTGCACGTCGGCGACGGTCAGAGCGGACGCGCTGTAGTGATTCGACGTGTTCACCAGCTCGACGCGCTCGCGAAACACCGCGCGCGGATTCTGCGCCTGATTCTCCAGCAAGCCGGCAAGGCGCCGCTTCATCAGCTCGAAGGCGTCGGGCGTCAGGTTGGGAGACGTGAACGCGAGATAGTTCAATTGCAAGGCAGTCTCGATATCGCGCGGAGACGCCTGCCCGGACGTGCCGTGCGTGTAGGCGCTCACCTGCGGTGCCATCTGCGCGATCTTGCCCGAGAGCAGCTTGCTGAGATCAACCGGGCTGAGATCCCCCATCCCGCCGACCCCGACCAACGCCGGAACCAGGGTGGCCTCGTGGAAATCGGCCGGCGCGGCCAGCGACGATCCGCCCAGCGCATACGAGGTGATCAGCACCTGATCGTTCTTGAAGTCCGTCGGCTTGAGCCAGACCTCGACGCCGTTCGAGAGCGTCAGCACCGTGACGCCCACTTCCGGAATCGTCCGGCGACTGGCGACCGCGCCGGGCGGTGGTGGCTTCTCCACCAGCGCGCGTCCGGCGAGCACGTCCGTCCAGGCGGTCACCTCCGCCGATTCAGCGCGACTTA
Organism: Acidobacteriota bacterium; assembly: GCA_020200025.1. GTDB lineage: Bacteria > Acidobacteriota > Vicinamibacteria > Vicinamibacterales > UBA2999 > JAIVJN01. The sequence goes on from JAIVJN010000344.1 coordinate 12,547, forward strand.
CCGCCGCACGGAGTGCCTCGACGGTCGGCGCCGGGACATCCTTTCTCTCTGGCGCCACGGCCAGCAC
>JAIVJN010000256.1 GCA_020200025.1 Acidobacteriota bacterium
GTCCAGGATGACGCGGTGAAACGGCACCACACCCGCCTCGTACGCTCCAGGCACGCGAAGCACCGACTCTTCCAGACTGAATCCGCCATTGAGGTAGCTGGTGTGGGTCTCGATCCGCGTGCGCGGAACGGCGTAGAGACCTGCCTGCAGATCGTGAGTCCCGGACGAGTGGCTGGCAAACAGTGTCGCATCGAAGGCTGCGGTCAGCTTGGAGTTCGGCCTCGAGATGAGGGCAGAGATCGGCGAGCCGCGATCGACCACTCGACCGTTGCCGACGAGACGGCCCGCCGAAACGAGAGTGCTCGAGAAGATCCTGGTGGTCACCTCATCCACCCCCACGTCGAGGCGATCGCGCCGCTTGTCGTTATAGCTGGTCACGAGCCGCGTCGTGAGTCGTTGGCCCCAGACGGATGAGAGCCGAAACGAGGCGCTCGAGCCGCCGGTCGCGTCCCGGAAGGGATGTGCGGTGAGTGCCTCGGCCGTGGCGACCGGATTGACGTCGTACTGATAGAAGCCAGAGACCTGATGTCGATTCGAGAGCTGCGCGGCAAGCTTGACGAACGAGAAATGCGCCCTGTTCGTGCTGTCGAATGCCTCGAAACTGGGAACGAGCGCGCGGAGGGCGTCGAGCTGCGCCGGGGTGCGGCTCACGCCGTTCGACACGTCCACGAACCGATAGGCGCCGAACACCCACAGGCGATCCTTGACGATGGGCGCACCGATCGACCCGTCGATCTGGCGCTGATCGACCGTTCCGCTGGTGCCACCGGGTGTATTCGAGCTGTTCCACTCGCGCGGCTGAAAGGCGAACGTTGCCGCCCCAGTGACCGTGTTGGTCCCGCTGGCTGTGGCAATGTTGATGATCCCGCCCACGCCCAGCGGTGCCGAGGCGTCGACACCGGCAGTCTTGACCTGGACGTCGTCCACCGCGTCGGTGCTCAGATTCAGGTATCGAACGTCAGGAGCTTGCGCGGGGCTCACATCCGCGCCGTCGACCTGCACGACGTTCGCCGTGGGAGCGGCGCCGTGCACATAGATCTGCTTTTCGTTGTTCACCCAGTCCGCGGCCGTGACCCCGGGCGCGAGGAGGAGCGAGCCATACCATTCGCGCCGCTCGGACAGCGGCATGGATCGCAGCAACTCGCCGCTCACGTTCACCGCGCGGCCGCCGCTTTGCGTCTCGAGCAGCGGCGTGTCGGCGGTGATTTCAACGACTTCGTCGACTCCCCCGACGGTCATGACGATGTCCACAGGCAAATTCAACCCGGATCGCACGGCCACCGCCGTGCGCAGGAACCGAGCGAACCCGGCCAGGTGGGCCGTGATGGTGTAATCGCCCGGCGGAAGGTCGATCAGACGGTACCGACCCTCGGCATCGGTCGTGGCGTGGTAGGCGGC
>JAIVJN010000345.1 GCA_020200025.1 Acidobacteriota bacterium
CAGTGGGGACGGTGCGCGAGACGCCGTGGGCGGCGGCGCTGGGGCTCGAGGCGCAACGGGCGTCACGGCAGCGCGTGTCGCCGCTGGCGGGACGCTCAGCGGCGTCGCGGTGGCTGGCACCGCGCCCTGCTCGGCGACAAGGCTCGCTTCGCGTGAGACCCGATCGATACGGGGCCGAGGCGTGTCGTCGGTCACGACGGGGGCGAGCTCGGTCACCTCTGTCGGCAGGGCGCGCGCGCGGATCGCGGCTTGACCGAACCCCGGCACACCATATCTGGTGACGACGGCCCACACACTCGCGCCAGCCAGCAAGGCCAGGAGCGCAGCCGCGAGTAAGGGCTTGCGCATCCTCGATTCGGCCGCCGGAACCCGGTTGATGGCGATCGCTGAAGGACCGAGCAGCTCCTCATCGAGTGGCCAGCCTTCGTCCTCGGTCCATTCGTCTTCGGGCCAATCAGCCGGGGCGGCGCGGCGCCAAGGCGGCTTCGACGGCACAGCGACCGCATCCTCGCCGGGCACGAGGGGAGGGGCGGTCCGCACGAGATCCACCGACGGCTCGTCTTCCGCCTCCGCCCGGTCCGGCTCGTCGCGGAGCAGTGGCCACTCGAAGCTGATCGTGTCGGGATCAAGGTCGACGGAGGTCGCGACAACGCGAGGTGCCGTGTCGGGCTCGGCCGAAACGATCGGGTGGTCGATCGCACGTCCGGCCGCGGAAGTAGCAGGCGTTTTGTACGCGCGAGACTCCGCGGGGTCGTGGACGCTGGGCGGCCACAAGAACGCGGAGTCTTCAGCGTCGACGTCGCGATCGGGTGACTGAGCCAAGGTGCGCAAGTACCTCAGCCATCATGGCTCCCTTCGCAGCGATCGTCAATCTCAGCCGCATGACGTTGCACAGTGATGGAGAGTGGCGAGCCTTAGACCCGAACTCAGATGATCGCGTGCGGGGCGCACTTTTAGGGTGCGGCAAGGGCGGGTCGTGAAGGCCCGCCCTACGTACTGCCCGCCTACTACTGGTGTAGGGCGCACCTGCGCGCCAAAGGCGGGCCGCGAAGGCCGCGCTACGTACCCGTCACGTGAGCTACGGGACTAGCAGCCGTACTTCTCGGCGTCCCAGTGCAGGCCGAGCTCGCTCGGCGGCGCCATGTATCCGGCCAGCGCCGAGGCAGCCACGACGGCTGGGCTGGCCAGGTAGCCCTCGCCGCCAAGGCCCATGCGATTCTGCCAATTGCGATTGAAGGACGTGATGGCACGCTCTCCCGGCGCCAGCGCATCGGAGCCTTGACCGAAGCACGGCCCACACCACGAGCTGCGAATCTCCCCACCAACGGATCGCAGCACCTCGGCGATCGATTCTCCCTCGAGCCGCGGATCTCCCTGCTCGATCTGGCGCTTGACGCCACCCGACCCGGGGAAGACAACGAGCGTGCGAGCGGCCTTGGTCAGACCGTGACGCCGCGCGGCGACGAGGACGAGCGCCGCCGAGAGCAGATCGTCATAGCTCCCGTTTGTGCACGAGCCGATCATCGCCTTGTCGAACGTGATGTGCTCGCGCGCCACGTCTTCGGCCGGGAAGGCGTTACCCGGACTGAACGGCTTGGCGATCATCGGCATGACATCGGTGAGCACGAGCTCTTCGTCGATCGCGAACAGGGCGTCGGGACCGCAGGCGAAGGCGGGGTACGGCAACTCGCTCATGCCTTTGGCGCGGTACCACGCGTACGTGATCTCGTCGGGTGCGAAGATACCGTTCAGCGCCTCACCCTCGGCCATCATGTTGGCAATCGTGTTGCGGTATGCGATGGGCAACTGCTTCATGCCGTCGACGAGCTCCACCGACATGCCTTGCGACTGCTTCGCACCCCAGCGCCGAAGCAGCTCGAGCACGATATCCTTGCCTGTGACCCACGGGCGAAGGCGCCCGGTCAATGTGACCCGCCGCTGCTTGACCATCGTGAAGTAGATGTAGCCGGTCGCCCACCCGAACCCCAGCGTCGTCGACCCCACACCCATGCCGACCGCGCCATACGCGCCGTAGGCACGCGAGTGCGAATCGGCGCCTGGGATGAATTGTCCCGGCAGGACGAGGCCCTGTTCGGGAAAGTAGAAGTGGAAGATGCCGTCGCCCGGCGTCGCGTAGTACGGCTTCTCGATGCCATGATGCTTCGCGAATTGCCGTCCGATGGCTGTCTGCTTGTCGTCGTCCGGCTTCCCGGTGAAGACGAAGTGATCGTTGGCAACGGCCGCCTGGCGCGGGAAGATGCCATTGCCGCCCGTGATCTGGTTGAAGGTGTGGATGGCAAAGGGCGCCGTGCCATCTGAAGCGGGCAACAGATCGGCGTAGACGCGAACGGTCGCGCCAGGCCTGACCTCGGCGTCCTTGTCGACACGATGCGCCCAGATGATCTGTTCGGTGGTCGACATCGTGCGTGCCCGATCGGCGTCGGGCCACACGATCGACGGAGCACGCTCGATCGACGATCGAAGCTCGCGCCGGCCCACGGCAAAGATGCCGCCCTCGCGCCGCATGTCTTCTTCTTTGACGCTCAAGGGCACCGGCGTATAGCTCGTGCCTCGTGTGAGGTTCGCTATTTGGCGCGTGGCAGGATCGAACGTGAGCTCGTCGCCGTCACGTACGTCGGCGACGGCCTCGGGGCTCTGCACGACGTGCAGGCCAAGATTGAGCGCGTTGCGGCGGAAGATGTCGCCCATGTTCTGGCCGCAGACGATCACGAGGTGCAACCCAACCTCTTCGGCGATCGCCTTGAGACCCGCCGGCGACATCTCTCGGGACGACCCGATGGCAAATCGATCGCCGGCGACGACGAAGGTCTCGCCCGCGTGCACGCGCCTGCGAAAATCAGGCATCAGATAGCGGAACGAGCCCGCCTTCCAGCGTTCGTCGAGGGTGTCGAGGCTCTCCGACACGCAGTCGGCGGCGGGCGTGATTTGATCGGTGTCGATCGCATCCAGCTTTTTCCCTGGCTGCCGCGGATCCCAGAAGATGAGGGCCTTGCCGTGAATGACCTGACCCGAATCGGCACCGACCTCGTCGCCCGGCCGCGTTCCGGGAAGGTCTGTCAGCGACACGCCCGGCTTCAACACGGCGGACTTGAGTATCTCCATCACGGTTCGATCATAACAAGGGGCGGGCAGCGGGGCCAAAAGCAACCCAGGTTGCTCGAGAGCAACCTGGTTGCCTTCTCGAGGGCGCTATGATGCCATCTGCAACGTCTGCCGGGCGAGCTTGCGCCTGAGCTCGCGCACATCGTCACCCCGCACCTCGCGGAGCGCGCAGGTGACGAGCGTCCTGATCATCCGCTTGCGCCACACGAGCGCGAAATCGGTGTTGTCCATCGGCTTCCCGATCTCGTAGGCGGCGTCAGCCGCGGCGGCAATCACATCGTCGGTGAGACGCTGCCCGACGAGCACCGTCCGGGCCTTCTCCGATGCCAGCGGCCGCGACGCCACCGCGCCGAGCACGATCGAGACGTCGGTCACCGTGTCGCCCTCCATCCGCGCCGACGCCGCCGCGGACGCCACGGGAAAATCGAACGAGCCCCGCCGGCGCAACTTCCAGTAGGCGCTGCGGCGGCCAGTCTGATCCGCGACGATGACGTCGGTGAGAATCTCGTCGGGGCGCCGCGTGAGGTAGTGCATGCCGTCGTTCTGATAGAGGTCGGCGACCTTGATGGTGCGCTCGCCGGCCGCCGACACGAGCCGCACCGCGGCGTCGAGCGCCTGCAGCATCGGCGCCGTATCGGTCGATGACACCGCCAGGCACTTGGGGCTGGAGGTGGCGACCCAGCAGATCTCCCCATCTTTCTTCATGCAGAAGTCGATGGCTTTGCGCCACTCGTGCGTCTGATCGTAGTAGGTGCATCGGGTGTCGAGGCACAGGTTGCCGCCGAGCGTCGCCATGTTCCTGAGATGCGGCGTCGCGACCTGTGCCGCGGCCTGCCACAAACCCGAGCAGGTCTCTCGAAGCCGCTCGTCGCGCACCATCTCGGCCAACGTGACGCCGGCGCCAATAGAGAGATCGCCGTTCACATGGCGCGCGCGTAGGCCGTCCACGTTTCGCAGTGCCACGAGCACGCCAGGCGTCTGCTGGCGCCGTTTCATGTTCGGTAGTAGATCCGTACCGCCCGCGAGCACCATCGCCTCACCCGGCGCTTGCCCGAGCCACTTGGCCGCGTCGGCGATCGTCCGCGGCGCAACGTATCTGAACGACGGCAGGCGCATCATGAGCGCACCCCGGCCGTCGATTCGACGCCAGCCTCGACCTTTCGCTTGCTCTTGCGCGGAGGCTCATTCGAGGCGCGGCCATCGCCTCCCTCCCACGGTGGTGTGACGCGCAGCGTCTCCGGCCACGGCACCGAGGGAAACTCCATGGGGCCAAAGCGGCCGGGCCTTCCAGATCGCTGGGCCTGCAACGCGCGAACGATCTTCTCAGGCGTGATCGGCACTTCGTCGATGCGCACGCCGACGGCATCGTAGACGGCGTTGGCCACGGCCGGCATGATGGGCAGCAGCGGACCCTGCCCCACTTCCTTGGCCCCGAACGGGCCGGCGGGATCGGGATCCTCGATGAGGTCGGTCACGATCTCCGGCATATCGAGCGACGTCGGGCTCTTGTATTCGAGCATCGACGGGAACTTGTGGACGAGGGCATTCGACAAGCGCGGCGGCAGACGCCGGAATGCCTGCTCCTCCATCAACGCTTCGCCGAGTCCCATATAGACGCTACCTTCGACTTGCCCTCGCACCAGCGTCGGATTCAACGCACGCCCGATGTCGTGCGCGATCCAGACACGCGGCACCGTGATCCATCCCGACTCGGAATCGACATCGACTTCGACAATGGCGGCGGTATAGGAGTAGGTCGGCGAGGGACCAACCCCACCGCCCTTGAACTTCGCGGCGCTCTTGGGCGGCGTGTACGAGCCGGTCGTGCCCAGCGTGCCGAAACGCGCCTCCGCCACGCAAACCGCCTCTTGGAAGGTCATGCCAGTCGCGGCATCCTCGCTGTCGAACACACGACGCTCGGCGAAGACGAGCCGCTCGATCGCGATGCCGAGCTTTTCGCCGACCGCGCGAGCGATGAGGTCCCGTGCGCGCTCGGCCGCCTGGATCGCCGCATTGCCCATCATCAGCGTCACTCGACTCGAGTACGAGCCGAGATCGACCGGCGTGAGATCGGTATCGCCCGTCACGGCCCGCACATCGACGGGCTCAATCCCCAGCACCTCTGCGACGCAGGCGACGAGGACGTCATCGGATCCCTGGCCGATCTCGGTGGCGCCGCAGAACGCGGTGACACCACCGCTGCGATCGAGCTTCAGTTGCACGCCCGAATGCGGCAGATCGTTCCAGTTGATCGGCAGCCCGGCTCCCGACAGGTACGACGAACACGCCAGCCCGAGACCACGGCCGCGCGGCAGCTTGCGGAACTTGTCCTTCCACCCCGAACGCTCGACCACGGTGTGCACGCACTGTGTGAGGCCGATCGTGCCCACCCGGAGGAAGTTGGC
>JAIVJN010000346.1 GCA_020200025.1 Acidobacteriota bacterium
CGGTGGGACCGCGCCCGGCGCGGTGGGAATCGACCCGCTATCACGCTTCCCACGCGCGAAGCGGGTCCGACTCCGCATGGTGGTCCTGCCGAGCGGGCCCCTTCCCCGTGCCATAATCGACGTGGATACCCCATGCGCAAGCCTGTCGTGCTCTTGTTCTGTCTCGCCCTCACCCTGCTCTTCGGCTGGCGCGTGGCGCTCGATGCGGCGGTTCGGCCGCCAAAGCTCGAATATCAGCGGCTACAGCTCCCGAATGGGATGACGGTCATCCTGCATCAGGATCGATCGACGCCGATCGTGCACGTGCAGCTCTGGTATCACGTCGGATCGAAGGACGAAAAGGCGGGACGCACAGGCTTTGCCCATCTCTTCGAGCACATGATGTTCAAGGGCTCGAAGAATGTCGAGCCCGAACAACACACGTCGATGGTGTCATCGGTGGGCGGCCAGGCCAACGCCTACACGACCGAGGACACGACGGTGTACTGGCAGACGGTCCCCTCACAGTATTTGCCGCTGGTGCTCTGGATGGAGGCGGATCGCATGGCGACGCTTCGCGTCGACGAAGGCACGTTCAAGAACGAACGCGAGGTGGTGAAAGAAGAGCGACGCATGCGGATCGAGAATCAGCCGTATGGGCGGTTGAACGAGATCATCTACCAGTTCGCCTTCACGGCGCATCCCTATCGCCATCCGGTCATCGGCAGCATGCTCGACCTCGAGGCGGCGACGATCGAGGACGTGCGCGAGTTCTATCGCACCTATTACGTGCCGTCCAACGCCACGATGGTGATCTCGGGCGACTTCGAGTCCCAGCAGGCCATCGACTTGATGAACCGCTACTTCGGCCGCGTGGCGAAGGCCGCTAAGCCCGTCCCACGTGACATTCCGAAAGAGCCGGCTCAGACCAAGGAAAAGCGCGTGACGGTCGAAGAGTCGTGGCCGCTGCCAGCGGTCGTCGTGGCTCATCACATCACCTACGATGGCCATCCCGATGCGTACCCGCTGCACATTGTCGCCAAGGTGGTATCGGACGGGCAAAGCTCGCGCATATATCGCAAGTTGGTCTACGAGACCGGTCTGGCGCTCACGGCGTTTGGCAGCGCCAATCTCATCGAGCACCCGAACCTCTTTTATACGGTGGCGATCGTCAATCCCGGACAGACGCCGGCGGCGGTGGAGAAGGCGCTCGTCGCGGAGCTCGAGCGGCTGAAGACCGAGGGGATCTCCGAGCGCGAGCTGCAGCGGGCCAAGAATCAGTTCGCCCGCGACTACATCATCGGGCGCGACTCGGTCCAGGACCCACGACCGACGGCGAGTTCGACATCTTCCAGAACATCACGCGCGAGGATGCCCAGCGTGTGGCGCGGACCTATTTCACCCCAGAGAGCCGCGTCGTGCTCCATGTGATGCCGAAGGGAGGCACGCCGTGAGCGGCCGTGCCCGTTGCGTGATGAGCCACACGGGGCTCGGCGTCGCCGTCACGCTGCTCTGTGCCACGCTGGCGGTGCCGACGCAGGCGCAGGGGACGCGCCCCGCGTGGCCCGCGGAGGATCCGCCGCGGCCGCTGGCGGCGCGCCCGGTGAAGTTTCCCCCCTACGAGATCCGCAAGCTCGCCAACGGACTCCAGGTGGTGATCGTCAGCCATCACGAACAGCCAGCGGTCAGCGTGCGCATGATCGTCCGCGCCGGCGCCGCGCAAGATCCCAAGGACAAGCTCGGTCTCGCGATGCTCACGGCGGCGCTGCTCGATCAGGGCGCGGGCAGGCGAACGGCCGCCGATCTGGCCGATGCCATCGATTTCGTCGGCGGCATTCTCGGGACTGGCGCCGGAACCGACCTGAGCTTCGTCAACTCGATCGTGATGAAGGACAGTCTCCCGCTCGCCCTGGAGCTCATCGCCGACATCGCGAGGCGGCCGAGCTTCGACGCGGGCGAGATCGAGCGTCAGCGCCAGCAGGCCCTCTCCGGAATGAAGGTGGCGCTCGAGGATCCCGGGAATGTTGCCGGCCAAGTCATCGATCGACTCGTGTACGGCTTTCATCCCTACGGCTTGCCAGGCACGGGCACTCCCGACACACTCGCCTCGCTGACACGTCAGGACTTTGTCGATTTCCACAAGCAGTACTACGTCCCGAACAACGCACTCCTGGCCATCGTCGGCGACGTGAGCACCGAGGAAGCCGTCGCGGGCGTCGAAAAGACCTTCGGCGATTGGCCGTCGGGGACCGGCGTCACCGCCACGCCCGTCGATCCGCCGCCGCCCACCCAGCGCGTGATCGTCATCGACAAGAAAGACGCCGTTCAGACGGAGATCCGAGTGGGTCAGCTCGGAATCCCGCGTAAGCATAACGATTACGTCGGGCTCGATCAGACGGTGAAGATTCTCGGCGGCGAAGGCGCAAATCGGCTGCAGCAGGTGCTGCGCACGCAGAAGGCGCTCACCTACGGCGCATCGGCCGATCTCGAGACCTACAAGACCTCGGGTGGCATCGTCGCCGAGACCAACACACGCACCGATGCCACCGCCGAAGCCTTGCGCATCGTCGTCGACGAGATTCTCCGGCTCCAACGCGAGCAGGTCTACGACGCGGAGCTCGACGGTGCGCAGGCCTATATGGTAGGGCATCTGCCGCTCACGCTCGAGACGCCCGACGCGATCGCGACGCAGGTGCTCAATCAGCTCTTCTACGAATTGCCGCTCGAAGAGCTGCAAACCTATCGCGAACGCGTGTTGAGGGTCACGCCGGCCGAAGTGCAGCGCATCGCGAGAACCTACTTCCATCCGGATCGGCTGGCCGTCGTCCTCGTCGGCAACGCCGATGCGTTCGTCAAAGATCTCGCCGGCGTGGGATTTCCACGTTACGAGCGCATTCCCATCGAGCAGGTCGATCTGCTCGCGAGCGACCTGCGCCGCGCCGCTGCGGTGGCGCTACCGCCGCCGGCTCCCGAGCATCAGCGTCCCCCGCAGTGACGCGGGTGATGATCTCGTGCGGCGAAGCCTCCGGCGACCTGTACGCCGGCGCCCTCGTCGCCGCGCTGACATCTCGCCAGTACGACATCGACGTCTACGGTCTCGGAGGTGAGCGCTTCCAAGCCGCGGGTGGCGAGCTGGTTGGCGATTTCCGCGGTCTCGCGGTCACCGGTCTCGTCGAAGCGCTGCAGGTGCTGCCGCAGTCGTATGCCGTATACAAACGGCTGGTCGACGTTGCCCGGATGCGGCGGCCCGATGTCCTCGTCCTGATTGATTACCCCGACTTCAATTTCCGGCTCATGGCCGCCGTGCGTCGTCTCGGCGTCCCGATCGTCTACTACGTGAGCCCGCAGTTGTGGGCCTGGCGCCCCGGCCGGATGCACACGATGAAGGCACTTGTCGATCTGGTGTTGCCGATTTTCCCGTTCGAGCAGGACCTGTACGAGCGTGCCAGCGTGAACGTCCGTTTCGTCGGGCACCCGCTCGTCGAGCTGGCAAAGCCTCGCGAGACTCGAGAGACCTTTCTCCGAGAGCTCGGACTGGATCCCTCGCGTCGCACCGTGGCGCTGCTGCCGGGAAGCCGTCCGAACGAGCTCAGTCGGCTTGTTCCAGTCTTGGCCGCGGCGGTGCCCCGCATCGCCTCGGCCGTCGAAGGGCTGCAGTTCGTCGTGGCACGCGCACCCGGTCTGCCAGACACCAACTTCGTCCCGTTCGAAGGAATGGGCATCCCGCTTCGCACCGTCGAAGGGCTCACCGACGATGTGCTGGCCGCCGCTGATGTCGTGGTGACCGCGTCAGGCACGGCCACGGTGCAGGCGGCGCTTCACGGCAAGCCGATGGTGGTGGTTTACCGTTTGTCGCCGATGACCTACCGGCTGGGCAAGCCGCTCGTGCGCGTCGACATGTACAGCATGGTCAACCTCGTGGCGGGCTCCCGAGTCGTGCCCGAGCTCATTCAGGACCGCTGCACGCCGGAAACAGTGGCGGCCGAAGCGATCAGCCTCCTGACGAGCTCGGAGCGAGCCGAACGAATGCGCGACGAGCTGGCGATCGTGCGCGAGAAGTTGGGGCCGCCTGGCGCGAGCGGGCGCGCCGCCGAGGCCATTTTCGAGCTCATCGCCTCGCGTGCGCCGGCGGTTTGAGTCGCTTGCCGCGTTTACGCGGCGTTGCTTTAGACTTTCCCGATGCGCGTTCTTTATCTCCTCACGATCATCTTGACGCTATCGCTCCCCTCCGCGCACGCGATCACCCTCGTGCCCTTGCCGTTTGCGGATCTGGTGGCGCAGGCCCACGTCGTGGCATACGGCCGCGTCGCTCAGGTCGACGGCCAATGGACCGATGATCGCCAGGCGATCGAGAGTCTGATTACGCTCGATGTCATCGAGCGCTTCAAGGGCGGCGCCGGCGACACGCTCACCTTCAAAGTTCCCGGTGGACGCGCCGGCAACATCGTCAACGTGTGGCCGGGAGCCCCCGAATTTCGCCGTGGAGATCTGGTGGTGGTGTTTCTCGCCGCGCGCGGTCCAGCGATTCCGACGCTCGTTGGATTGACCCAAGGCGTCTTGCACGTCGGCCTCGAGGGACGTTCGGGGGCGCTGACCGTCGCACCGCCACTCGGTTTCAACGGAGAGTCTGGCACGATCGCGCGCGGCGCGCCGGATCGTGCCCCCGTGCGTCTGGCGTCGTTCGCCGAGCGCGTTCGACTGCAGGTGGAGGCGGGCCGATGACGCGACTCCTCGCGACCGCGCTCGTCTGCGCGCTCATGTGTTCGACGCCGACCCCGGCCTGGGCCTATCTCAAGTTCGGCGTACAGATCGGCTCGACCGTCCGCGACGTCAGATGGAATCAGACGATTCGCTATTTCGTCACCGAGCGCGCCGTTGCCGGCGTGACGGCTACCGAGTTTCGCGACGCGATCGGGCGAGCGTTCGCGACCTGGACGGGCGTGTCATCCGGGCTCGTGCGAGCGGAGCTCCAAGGCGCCACCATCGCGACGCCCGGCACGTTCGATCTCCGAACCACCCTGGGCTTCCTCGACCGACCCGACCTCGAACGGGTACTCGGCGCGACCAGCTTCCTGCTCGATGCGACCACGGGCGAGATCATCGAATCGGACGTCTTCTTCAATACGCGCTTCGACTGGTCCGTCGCCGCCTCGGGACAGCCCAGCCGCATCGATCTCGAGTCGGTGGCGCTGCATGAGATCGGTCACCTTCTGGGCCTGGGTCACTCGGCCATCGGCGAGACCGAGCTGCAACCGGGTGGAGGCCGTCGCGTCATTGGATCGGGTGCCGTCATGTTCCCGATCGCGATGAGCGCCGGATCGATCGCCGATCGGGTGCTGCAGCCCGATGACGAGGCTGGCCTCCTGGATTTGTATCCGTCTACGGCCGCTTCCGAGAGCAGCAGCATCAGCGGGCGCGTCACGCGGAACAGCCAAGGGGTCTTTGGCGCGCACGTCGTCACCTTCCATCTCGAGACGGGCACCCTTATCGCGGGGTTCACCCTCAGCAGGACCGGAGAGTTCGTCATCGCGGGCCTCGATCCCGGCCCTCACCTGGTCAGAGTCGAACCGCTCGACGATGCCGACGCAACGAGCTTTTTCACCGGAGACATCGACGTGAACTTTCAGGTCACGTTCGCTCGGCAAATCGTCGTCGCACCGCGCGATGGATCGTCAGACGACATCACGATCGAGGTGCGGTCCCGGTGAGGCCGCCGTCCCTCGCCGCCGCCTTCGTCGCAGCTTGTGCGTTGGTCAGCGTGGCTGAAGCGCAGACACAGCCGACCGTCAGACGCCTCACCGTCGCCGGCGGTCTGGTGTGGTCGGGCGACTATGCCGTGGGCGAGCAGGCAGCTCTGCTGCGACAGAACGCTACCGGCTCGCCGCCTCCGTCGTTCACGCTGTTTCGCACCGCCACGTCGTTCGAATCGACGATCGGGGTGGAAGGGCGCGTCGGGTTCTCCCTGACGCCCTCCATCGCTGTCGAGGGTGGCGTGGCGTGGTCGCGGCCGCATCTTGCGGTGGCTATCTCGGACGACGTGGAAGGCGCGAACGCGTCATTTGATGGCGAGACGACATCGCAGTACGTGATCGAGGGAAGCCTCGTGTGGATGCTCCCGATCGTTCGTGGCGCCGCGCGCCTCCGACCGTTCGTATTCGGAGGCGCCGGCTACCTCAGGCAACTGTACGAAGAGCGGACTCTGGCGGAGACGGGCCAGTTGTTCCACGTCGGCGGCGGCGTGCAATACCTGCTGCGCGGCGCCGACGGTCGCCGCCGTCCGCTCGGCGTGCGGGGCGACGCGCGCGCCTACATTCGCCGGAAGGGAATCGAGCTCGAGGACCAGAGTCGCACCTATCCGGCGCTGTCGGCTCTGGTGTTTGTCGGGTTCTGAATAAACCCTTCGGCTCCTTCGTGGCCTTCGTGTTGTCTTGGAGTCTCCGCCGATATAGCGCGACGTTGCCTCGAAGGCCAGAGCCGGCCGCCATAATAGTCATCCCCTCATGATCGACTTCCACGACGTTTGGGCGCGCCGCGGCGAGAGTGCGGTCCTGCGGGGCGCGACGCTGGCCGTGGGAGCGGGCGAGACGCTGGCGCTCGTCGGTCGCAGCGGCGCGGGCAAGACGACGCTGCTGCGGTTGGTGAATCGGTTGACGACGGCCGACCGAGGGGCGGTGGTGGTGGATGGCCGTGACACGCGTGAGTGGGACGCGGTGGCGCTGCGGCGCCGGGTCGGCTACGTCGCGGTTGGGCCTGCACGAGGCGTTCCGCACGCTGCAGGCCGGCCGGCGCAGGACGGTGCTGCTCGTGACCCACGACATCAGCGAAGCGTTCGCCATCGCCGATCGCGTGGCCGTTGTCGACGAGGGCAGGGTGATCGCGTGCGCGTCGCCGGCCCTGCTCGCCGAGGTCGCCGACCCGCGCGTGCGCGCGCTTCTCGAGACGCGGTTCGGATGAGCGCGCTGCTGGCGTTTCTCGCCTCGCATCAGCAGGAGCTCGTGACGCGTCTCGGCGAGCACGTGGTGCTCGTCGTCGCGGCGACGGTGCTCGCCGCCGCCATCGGCATTCCGCTGGGGATCGTGGCGGCAAAGCGCCCGGCGCTCGGCCGTCCGCTCGTGGGGCTGGCCAACCTCGCGCAGACTATTCCCAGCCTCGCGCTGTTTGGGTTTCTCATCCCCCTGCCGATCGTCGGCGGCATCGGTGCGCGCGCGGCTCTCGTCGCGCTGACCCTCTACGCCGTTCTGCCCATCGTGCGAACCACGTTGGCCGGGATACAGGGTGTGGATCGCACGGTGCTCGAATGCGCCGTGGCGATGGGGATGACCCGCCGCCAGGTGCTGCGTCAGATCGAGTTGCCGCTGGCGTTGCCGGCGATGGCCGCCGGTGTGCGGGTTGCGACGGTCACGGGCGTCGGCACCGCCACCATCGCCTCGGCGGTGGGCGCCGGTGGTCTCGGTGACTACATCTTTCGCGGCTTGGCGATGGTAGACGCCACGGTGATCCTGGCCGGTGCGATCCCGGCGGCCCTTCTCGCCCTGGCGGCCGACGGCGGCCTGGCCGCCGTGACGCGCGCGCTCGACCCGCGACACGGCAGCCGCCGAGCGCGGCGCGCGACGGCAGCGAGCGCGGCGGTGCTCGTCGTCGGCCTCGGCGTGCTCATCGTCGGCTCGAACGCCGATGTAGGGCCGCGAATCGTCGTCGGCTCGAAGAACTTCACCGAGCAGGTGTTGCTCGGTGAGATCGTGGCACAGGCGATCGAGCAAGCGGGGCTCGCGGTGGATCGGCGCCTCAATCTCGGTGGAACGTTGGTGTGCGACGCGGCGCTCAAGAGAGGCGATATCGACGTCTACGTCGAATACACGGGCACGGCGCTCACGGCCATCTTCGACCAGCCGGTCGCCGGCAATCGAGAGGCGGTGTTCACTCACGTGCGCGAGCGCTATGCGGCGGTGGGCGTCTCGCTAATGCCGCGCTTGGGCTTCAACAACACGTTCGCCGTGCTGGTCCGTCAAGAGGCGGCGGCCGAGCACGGCCTCGAGCGCATCAGCGATCTGGCGCGTGTCGCATCGGGATGGCGAGCCGGCTTCGGTTACGAGTTCCTCGAACGGCCGGACGGATTTCCGGGTCTGGCCCGGACCTACCATCTGACGTTCAGCGCGCCACCCCGCGTGATGGATCTCAACCTCATCTACCGCGCGCTCGATACTGGCGAGATCGATGTCACCGCAGGCGACACGACGAGCGGGCTCATCGAGGCCCTCCAGTTGACCGTCTTGGCGGACGATCGACAGTATTTTCCGCCGTACGATGCGGCTCCGGTGGCGCGCGCCGATTCGTTGCTGGCCAATCCGGCGATGCGGGCTGCGCTCGACCGATTGGCCGGTCGCATCTCCGAGCAGGACATGCGTCGCATGAACCATGCGGTCGACGGCCTCAAGCAGGACCACCGGATCGTGGCGCGCGCCTTCGTCGATTCGTTGAACGGCCGCTGACGCCGGTCGAGCGCGCCCTCACCTGGCGTGCGTTGTATGATCCCGCAGATAGCACCATGCCTAACCTCGACACCTTCAACACGCGGACGTCTCTGCAGGTCGGGGCCGACAGCCTCGACATCTACAGCTTGCCCGCCCTCGAGGCGGCCGGATTCGCCAGCGTCAGCCGTCTGCCGTACTCGCTGAAAATTCTGCTCGAGAATTTGCTGCGGCGCGAAGACGGCGCCTTTGTGCACACCGAGGATGTGCAAGCGCTCGCCGCGTGGGATGCCGCCAAGCCGCTGCAGAAGGAGATCTCCTTCATGCCGGCGCGTGTGCTGCTCCAGGACTTCACCGGTGTGCCGTGCGTGGTGGATCTCGCCGCCATGCGCGACGGCATCGTTGCCCTGGGCGGCGATCCGCAGAGGGTGAACCCGCTGCAGCCGGTGGAGCTCGTCATCGACCACTCGGTCCAGGTCGATCACTTCGGCAGCGCCGACGCGCTGGGGCTGAACGCGAACCTCGAGTACCAGCGCAACCGCGAGCGCTACATCTTCCTGCGTTGGGGCCAGACCGCGTTCCGCAACTTCAAGGTCGTGCCACCGGAGACAGGCATCGTCCATCAGGTGAACATCGAGTATCTGGCGCGCGTGATCTGCCGCGACACAATCGACGGCACACCGATCGCGTATCCGGACACACTCTTCGGGACCGATTCGCACACGACCATGGTGAACGGTCTGGGTGTGGTCGGATGGGGCGTGGGCGGCATCGAGGCCGAAGCCGCCATGCTCGGGCAACCAAGCTCCATGCTCATCCCGGCGGTGCTCGGCTATCGCCTCTCGGGTCGATTGCCCGAGGGTGCCACCGCGACCGACTTGGTGCTCACGATTACGGAGGCGCTGCGCAAGTGCGGCGTAGTGGGGAAGTTCGTCGAGTTCTACGGTCCGGGGCTCCAGCACTTGACGATCGCGGATCGTGTCACGCTTGGCAACATGTGTCCGGAGTATGGCGCGACGGTCGCGATCTTCCCGATCGACGACATGACACTCGACTACCTGCGCCTGACCGGGCGTGACGCCGCGCACATCGCGCTCGTCGAGACCTATGCCAAGGCGCAAGGGTTGTTTCGCACGGATGCGTCGCCGGAAGCCACCTACAGCGAGACGCTGGAGCTGGATCTGACGACCATCGAGCCCAGCCTGGCCGGGCCCCGGCGCCCGCAGGACCGTGTCGCACTCACGCAAGCGAAGACGTCGTTTGCGACCGCGTTGCCAGAGCTGAAAAAAGGCGCCAAAGCGGTTCCGTCGGGGGGTGGCACCGCCGTCGCCACGCAGACACAGCTCGAAGATGGCTCGGTCGTGATCGCCGCCATCACGAGCTGCACCAACACCTCGAATCCCAGCGTGATGATCGGGGCGGGCCTTCTGGCGAAGAAGGCGGTCGAGCGTGGGTTGCATCAGAAACCGTGGGTGAAGACGTCTCTGGCTCCGGGATCAAAGGTCGTGAGCGATTATCTTCAGATGGCCGGGCTGCAGTCGTATCTCGACCAACTGGGCTTCAACCTCGTCGGCTACGGATGCACGACGTGCATCGGCAACAGCGGGCCGCTACCCGAGGACATTGCCGCCGAAGTGCGGGAGCGCGGCCTCGTGGTGGCGTCCGTCTTGAGCGGCAACCGAAACTTCGAAGGCCGCATCCAGCAGGACGTGCGCGCCAACTATCTGGCCTCGCCCCCGTTGGTGGTTGCGTATGCTCTGGCCGGATCGATGAACGTCGACCTCAGTCGCGAGCCGCTGGGCACGGCCGCAGACGGTACCGCGGTCTTCCTCAAGGACGTGTGGCCGACAGAGAAGGAAATCCAGCAAACCATGCTGTCGTCGGTGACGGCTGAAGCCTTCAAGCGGCAGTATGCGAGCGTCTTCACGGGCGACGAGCGCTGGCGCAGCCTGCCGGCGCCAATTGGCGATCGGTTCCAGTGGGAGGAGTCGTCGACCTATATCCAACGCCCGCCGGGGCTTCGAGCGCATTCACCGCAGCAATCTGGTCAACATGGGGGTGCTGCCGCTGCAGTTTCAGAACGGCCAATCGGTCACGAGTCTCGCGTTGTCGGGCCGCGAGATCTATCGTGTGGAAGGCTCCGGACCTGGCCTCAAGCCGCAAGGCACGGTCACGGTCCATGCGACGGCGGAGGCCGGCTTGCCGAAAGCCTTCACCGCGATCGTTCGCATCGACACGCCCGAGGAGCTCACGGCGTTTTCGCATGGCGGGATTCTGCCCTACGTGGTGCGCCAGTTGGTCAAGCGATAAGCAACCTGGTTGCTCTCGAGAGTTCATGGGAGCAACCAGGTTGCATCGTCACTGTAGAAGCATTGATGCTCACAGCCGACGCGATCAAGCGACGCGCTCACGAGATCGGGTTCGACGTGTGCGGCGTCGCGCCGGCCGCCGCCTTTCCCGAGCTGGCCCGACTCCCAGACTGGCTCGCCAGCGGATATGCCGGCGACATGGCCTATTTGGCACGAACGGCTGATACCCGCGCCGACGTTCGTCGCTATCTGCCTTCCGCTCGTTCCGTCATCGTCACCGGCACGCTCTACCACGTTGACTCGAAAGCCGACGGTTCGCCAGAGCCGGGATCGGCGCGCGTCGCGCGCTACGCTCGCGGCGCCGACTATCATCGCGTCTTGAGCGAACGCCTCGCCGAGCTTGTCGGCTGGATGCGGGCGCACGCCGACCGATCGTTCGAGGCGGCGATCTTCGTGGACAAGCATCCGGTGCAAGAGCGTGTGTACGCCCAGTATGCCGGCGTGGGCTGGATCGGCAAGAACACGTGCGTGATCAATCCGGAGCTGGGATCGTGGCTGCTGCTGGCCGGTGTGGCATGCAGCGTCGAGCTCGACGCCGATCCGCCGGCCACCGACCTCTGCGGTTCCTGCACGATCTGCCTGGACGCCTGCCCGACCGGAGCGCTCGTCGAGCCGCATGTGCTCGACGCGACGCAGTGCATCTCCTACCTGACCATCGAGCTCCATGGCTCGATTCCCGAGCGACTGCGTCCTGCCGTCGGCGATCATCTTTATGGCTGCGACATCTGTCAAGAGGTGTGCCCGTTCAATCTCGCGTCCCCGAGCACGAACGACGTCGCGTGGCAACCATCACCGTCTCGCGACCGGCCCAGCGCCGCCGATCTCTTCGAGCTCGACGACGCCGAGCTGCGTCGCCACATCGATGACAGCGCGATGACCTACACGTCGCTGTCGCGGCTGCGCCGCAATCTCGCGGTGATTCTCGGCAACGCCATGCTTGCGCGCTCCGCCGCCGCGCTCGATCGTCCCGGCCATGGCATCCGCAATGCGGCAGCGAGTGCAACGACCCCTCTCGTGCGAGAGCACGTCGAGTGGGCCAAGGCGCGATTTGAGGCGCCGGACGACGATCGGTATTAGTATCAAGAAATGCCCTCCGAGGCTTCCTCCATCTCGCCTGTTCTGCTCGTCTCGATGCCGCAGATGCTCGATGAGAATTTCGTTCGCACGGTCGTGCTGCTGGCGGAGTACGGCCGTCACGGCGCGTTCGGGCTGGTGGTCAATCGGCAGATGTCGGAACCGGCCAACGCCGTCATCCGCGCCGAGCCGACCATCGACATCCGCGACGATGTGCATCTGTATCTGGGTGGACCGGTCGAGCCCAGTCGCGCGTGGGTGCTGACCGCCCATCGCGAGCTCGACCCGGATGCGCTCGAGGTGGCCGACGGTGTCTACCTGTCGGCGTCGGCCGACCTGATCCGTCACGCCCTGCAGTCTCCGCCGGATGGGTTGGTGCGCGTGCTCATCGGCTATGCCGGCTGGGCGCCGGGGCAACTCGACGAGGAGCTCGCCGCATCGGCCTGGCTGATGGCGCCGGTCGACCGCGATCTCGTCTTCGATACGCCGCTCGACTCCATGTGGGAGGCGACCATCCGGCGGCTCGGCGCCGATCCGTCGGCGCTGCAGACCTCGTCAGGAGTACATTGATGGAGCGT
This sequence comes from Acidobacteriota bacterium, assembly GCA_020200025.1. Lineage (GTDB taxonomy): Bacteria > Acidobacteriota > Vicinamibacteria > Vicinamibacterales > UBA2999 > JAIVJN01. The sequence continues at coordinate 12,469 of JAIVJN010000346.1, forward strand.
ATCAGGGGAAGGTCGCGGTTGACCTGATGGAGCCTCGTCGCCATCCCTCTCAGGGTCTTGCTGTCATGTCTCTCGCGCTCGTTTCGATGCTCGTGGCCTGCGAGCGCTCGCACACACCCGCACCGACGTCTCCCGCCAGCGCATCTGCCTCCTCTCCGGGCGAACCGGCACTCCAGGAGCTGCAACGCCACATCGCCCGGTTCGCCCCGACCGATCTTGGCGCCGACCTCGCTGCCCTTCCGGCGAGCGAGCGCGACGCTCTGGGTCACCTGGTCAGGGCCGCCCAGGTGATGGATGCGCTCTTCCTCGAACAGGTGTGGGGCGGCAACGAGACCATGCTCTTCGACCTGATTCAAGAGTCTTCACCGCTCGGGGAAGCTCGCTTGCGCTACTTCCTCATCAACAAGGGACCGTGGTCACGGCTGGATCACAACGAGCCGTTCGTGCCGGGGGCACCGGTCAAGCCGCTATCGGCCAACTTTTATCCGGCCAGCGCCACGAAGGAGGAGGTGGAGCAGTGGATCAACACGCTGCCTGCCACCGGCCGCGCCGCGGCGACCGGCTTTTTCACGACCATCCGCCGCGGCCCCGACGGACGATTCGTGGCCGTTCCCTATAGCCAGGAATATCAGGGCCCGCTGGCGCTTGCGGCGCGGCATCTCCGCCTGGCGGCACAATCGACCACGCAGCCGACCTTGAAAGCCTTTCTCGAGGCGCGCGCGGCAGCGTTCCTCTCGAACGACTATTACGACAGCGACGTGAAGTGGATGGAGCTCGACGCCTCCATCGAGCCCACTATCGGACCGTATGAGGTCTACGAGGACGAGTGGTTCAACTACAAAGCCGCGTTCGAAGCGTTCATCACGCTGAAGGATCAGAGCGAGTCGGCGAAGCTGCAGAGACTATCGGCGTCGCTGCAAGAGATCGAGAACAACCTGCCGATCGATCCTCGCTATCGGAACGCCCAGCTCGGAGCGCTGGCGCCGATTGCCGTCGTCAACACGGTGTTCTCATCCGGTGACGCGAATCGCGGCGTCCAGACCGCCGCCTTCAATCTGCCCAACGACGAGCGAGTGATTCGCGAGAAGGGCAGCAAGCGCGTCATGCTCAAGAACAATCAGCAGGCGAAGTTCGACAAGGTGCTCGTGCCGATCGCGAAAGTGGCCCTCGCCAATGCCGAGCAGAATCAGGTCTCGTTCGACGCCTTCTTCACCCACATCCTGATGCACGAGCTCATGCACGGGTTGGGCCCCCACGACATCGCCGTGGGTGCGCGCAAGACGACGGTGCGGCAGGAGCTGCGCGAGACCTACAGCGCGATCGAGGAGGCCAAGGCCGACATCTCGGGCTTGTTCGCGCTGCAGTGGCTGGTCGATCGCGGGACGCTCGACAAGAGCCTCGAGAAGACGATGTACACGACGTTTCTGGCCTCAGCGTTCCGCTCCATCCGCTTCGGCGTCAACGAGGCGCACGGGCGCGGTCAGGCCATTCAACTGAACTACCTGCTCGATCACGGCGCATTCACCGTCAACGGGGACGGTACGTTCAGCGTGAGCCTGGACAGAATTCGCGACGCGGTGGTCGGTCTGACGCGCGAGATCATGACACTGCAGGCGGAAGGAAGTTACGACAAAGCAAAAGCGCTCATCACTCTCGGCGTCATCCGCCCCGAGGCAAAGACGATTCTCGATCGCCTGAGCGACGTGCCCGTGGATATCGCGCCGCGATTTCCCACGGCGGAGCAGCTTCTGCAGCCGTCTTCGTAGGTCGGAGCTCGCTTGATCTGGGGTAGGGCGCACTTGACGGTGCGCCAAAAGCGGCGCACTACGAGCGGGCCGTGAAGGCCCGCCCTGCGTACTCGTCCCAAGTGAGCCAACTGGACCGGTTAAGAAAGGGACATCAAGGCCAAAGGCCGTGGGCGAGTTCGCGTCAGGGACGGCGCTTCTTGGGATGGGCGTGCTCGGTATCCTTCGGACCCACTCGGAGGTCGCCCTGCAACAACGACTCGCCGGAGAGAAACCGGCGCTCCTCCTCGAGCGCGCGCCACTCCGCCTCGCTCCTCGGGTTGAGCCCCTCCATGGCCGCAACCTCGTCGTCAGAAAGCGTTGGCAAGCGACGGATGAAGTGCACGAGGTGCCAGGACGCCTGCTCGCCCTCGGCCGATCCTGTGGTCCAGGCGGGCATACCGGTCAACTTCACGCCGTGCTCGATGATGAAGAACAGCTCGCCGTCTGAAAGCTGCTGCGTGGGGGCCGCGCGCATGTCCGGCGCGCGCGGATAGAGGCTACGGCCCATCGGTGTGTCGCCGCTTCCGTTGTTGGCGTGACAGGGAGCGCAGTGGTCGGCCCAGTGCTCCAGGCCCTCGCGAATGTGCTCGGACGAGGCCGCCTCGGGGTTCTGGCGCAATCGAGCCGCGGCCGGAATCAGCATGTGGCGGGCCGC
>JAIVJN010000113.1 GCA_020200025.1 Acidobacteriota bacterium
CGAGTGGGGGCGCGAGGACAGGTGGGCTGATAGGGGTCGGTCGGGCTGGTGGGGCTCTACGGTCGTTGGGGCTACGAACAGCCTGCGCCTGCCAGCCCGCACTTTGTGGCCCTCGCCACCCGCGCAGGCGAAGAATTCCGACTTGCTGGTCCTGTATCGACGGGATAAACTAGGACCAGTCCGGTCGGATATCGGTGCTTTCCAACCTGACCCGGAATTGTAAAGGGCGTTCTCGCGTATCGAACAACCTCATGGCGCCAGAAACGAGCGCCGTGCCGTTGTGTGAACCGGTCCGAGTTGCCGCGACGACCATGCTGAGGCTCTCCAAAAAGGCGGACTACGCCCTCATCGCGATGACGCACCTGGCGATGCGCCAGGACGCTGGCGGCTCGTCGAGTGCTCGAGAAGTGGCGGAAGCCTACGCCATTCCGTTGGAGCTGCTGGCGAAAATTCTTCAGCGTCTCGTGCGTGCGCGGCTACTGCACTCGGTGCAGGGCACGCGCGGGGGATATCGGCTGGCGCGGGCGCCGCTCTCGATCAGCGTGGCTGACGTCATCCAGGCCGTGGATGGGCCGGTGACCGTCACGGCATGCTCGGACCAGGACCACCGATGCGATCAGTTCTCGAGATGCAGCATCCGAGACCCGCTTTGGAAGATCAAGACGCGGATCCTGGACACGTTGAACACCGTAACCGTCGCCGAGCTCGCGGCTGACGCGGAACAGCACCTCGCGCCGCAACCGGCACCCACGACCCGCATGGTCTTCATGCAAGGACAGTAGGCACGCCGTGTCACCGCAGCCGATCTATCTCGACCATCACGCGACCACGCCGGTCGATCGGCGCGTGCTCGACGCGATGATGCCGTACTTCAGCGTGCGCTTCGGCAACGCGGGCAGCCGGCAGCACGCGTATGGCTGGGAGGCGAACGAGGCGCGCGCGAGATTGTGTTCACGAGCGGGGCCACCGAGTCGAACAACCTGGCTCTCGAGGGCGCGACAGAGACCCGTCGTAGCCGGGGCGATCACGTGGTGACCGTGCAAACCGAGCATCACTCGGTGCTGGACGTTTGCAAGCGGCTCGAAACCCACGGCTGGCGCGTGACCCGGTTGCCCGTCGGCGCCGAGGGCCTCGTCGATCTCGGGCAACTGCGCGAGGCGGTCACGAGCCGCACGGTGCTCGTGAGCGTGATGGCTGCCAACAACGAGATTGGCGTCCTGCACCAGATGGCCGACATCGCCACCATCGCTCACGAGCATGGCGCGCTGCTGCACAGCGACATCGTACAGGCGGCGGGCAAGGTGGCCGTGGACGTCCAGTCCGATGACATCGACCTGGCGTCGTTCACCGCCCACAAGCTGTACGGCCCCAAGGGCGTGGGTGCGTTGTTCGTGCGCCGCCGCCAGCCGCGGATCGCGCTGATCCCGCTCTTCCACGGCGGCGGTCAAGAACGGGGCTTGCGCCCGGGGACGCTCAACGTTCCGGGCATTGTTGGTTTCGGCGCGGCGTGCGCCATCGCCGCCCGAGAATTAAGGGAAGAAGCCTCGCGGTTGACGCGCTTGCGCGATCGGCTGCTCGCGTCGCTTCAGGATCGGGTCGATGGTTTGGTGGTCAACGGGTCGCTGGCTCATCGGCTGCCCGGCAACTTGAACGTCAGCTTTGCGCACGTGGACGGCGAAGCGCTGCTCGTCAGTCTCACGGATGTCGCCGTGTCGTCGGGAGCCGCGTGCACGGCTGCCGAGCCGTCTCACGTGTTGAAGGCGCTCGGGCGCTCCACGGATGTCGCGTTGGCCTCGTTGCGCTTCGGGCTGGGTCGCTGGACCACGGAAGCCGAGGTGGATGCCGCGGCGACTCACGTGGCCGCAGCCGTGACACGCCTTCGCGCGATGGCGCCGGTGTGACCGACGGTGCCTCGAGTGCGGTTTCTCGTGGAGGCGGAATGCGATACTCGCAGCAGGTGCTGGCTCGCGTTCGTGCGCCGAGGTTCGTCGGTGCGTTGCCCAAAGATGACGCGAACGTCGGCACCGGCGAAGCCGGGTCGCTCGACGGCGGGACGCTGTCGCGCATTTCGATTCGCGTCGATCCGCAGTCGCGACGGATTGGCGAGGCGCGATTCAAGGTCTTCGGTTGCAGCGCGGCTATCGCGAGCGCCAGCCTCGTGACCGAGCAGTTGCAGAATAGCTCGATCGACCAGGCGCGCGGGTTGTCGCCGGACGCCGTTGCGGCCAGCCTGGCGTTACCCGCTGAACGGCTCTACGCGGCCGCGCTGGCGGTCGAAGCGGCACAGCGGGCCGTAGATGATTGGGAAGGAAAGGCGAGCCGGTCTGAAGGCCGGCCCCTTCCGAACGACGGGCCACGGACATGATTGAGATTACGGAAAGCGCAGCGCGCGTCATCGATCGGCAGCTTTCGAAGCAGCAATTCGCGCACGGCGGCTTGCGGATCGCCGTCAAAGCGGGCGGCTGCTCTGGGTTCAGCTACGTGTTCCGCTTCGACGCCGCTCCCCGCGACACGGATCAGGTTTTTGCCGGACCGAGCGGCGCCCGGGTGTTCATCGATCCGAAGAGCCTTCGCCTGCTGGACGGCACGGTGCTCGACTTCGACGAGGACAACCTGATGGCGACGAGCTTCACCTTGAAGAATCCGCACGCGAAGAGCACCTGCGGCTGCGGGGAGTCCTTTTCAGCGTAGGGGTCGCCTGAAGGCCGGCCGCGACAGATACGTAGGGGCCGCCCGTTAGGGCGGCCCGAGACGAGATACCAATGAGCACTGCCACCAAGGTTTTCGAAGACCTCGCACAAACCGAATACAAGTACGGCTTCGTCACCGACGTCGAGCAGGACGTCGTTCCCAAAGGCCTCAACGAGGGTGTCATCCGTCTGATCTCGTCGAAAAAGGATGAGCCCGACTGGCTCCTCGAGTGGCGCCTGAAGGCCTACCGTGCGTGGCTGAAGATGAGCGAGCCGCACTGGCAGAACGTCACCTACTCGGCGATCGACTATCAGAACATCAGCTACTACGCGGCGCCCAAGGAGAAAAAGAAGCTCGGCAGCATGGATGAAGTGGACCCTGAGATCCGGGCCACGTTCGAGAAGCTCGGCATTCCGCTCGTCGAACAGCAGTTGCTGGCAGGGGTGGCCGTCGACGCCGTCTTCGACTCCGTGTCGGTGGCGACGACGTTCCGAGAAAAGCTGGGGAAACTCGGCATCATCTTCTGCTCGTTTTCGGAAGCCGTGAAGAACCATCCGGACCTCGTGAAGGCTCATCTCGGCTCGGTGGTGCCCTACACGGACAACTACTTCGCCGCGCTCAACTCGGCGGTCTTCAGCGACGGCAGCTTCGTCTACGTGCCCAAGGGCGTGAAGTGTCCGATGGAGCTCTCGACCTATTTCCGCATCAACGCGAAGGACACGGGCCAGTTCGAGCGCACGCTCATCGTCTGCGACGAAGGGGCGTCGGTGAGCTACCTCGAAGGCTGCACAGCGCCGCAGCGTGACGAGAATCAGTTGCACGCCGCCGTCGTCGAGCTCGTCGCGCTCGACCGATCGACGATCAAGTACTCCACGGTGCAGAACTGGTATCCGGGTGACAAGGAAGGCCGCGGCGGCATCTACAACTTCGTCACGAAACGCGGGCTCTGCAAAGGCGTCTCGTCGAAGATCACCTGGACACAGGTCGAGACTGGCTCGGCCATCACGTGGAAGTACCCGAGCTGCATCCTGCAAGGCGACGACTCGATCGGCGAGTTCTATTCGGTCGCTGTCACCAACAATCGGCAGCAGGCCGACACTGGCACCAAGATGATCCATCTCGGCAAGCGGACGCGGAGCACCATCGTCTCCAAGGGCATTTCCGCCGGCCGCGGCCAGAACACGTATCGAGGCGCGGTCAAGATTGGTCGGAATGCGGTCGGCGCCCGCAACTATTCGCAGTGCGACTCGCTGCTCATCGGCGACCGATGTGGCGCCCACACGTTCCCCTATCTGGAGATCAAGAACACGTCGGCGAGCGTCGAGCACGAGGCATCGACCTCGAAGATCGGCGAGGATCAGATCTTCTACTGCGAGCAGCGCGGCATCTCGAAGGAAGACGCCATCAATATGATCGTCAGCGGTTTCTGTAAGGAAGTGTTCCGCGAGCTGCCGATGGAGTTCGCCGTCGAGGCGCAGAAGCTGCTGGGCGTGTCGCTCGAGGGATCGGTTGGATAGGGCCGGGTAAGGCGGGTCGGGCTCGCATGGACTCATATGTCACTTCTCGAAGTTCGGAATTTGCAAGTCAAGGCGGAGGACAAACTGATCCTCCGCGGCGTCAATCTCACCGTCAACTCGGGTGAGGTGCACGCGATCATGGGGCCGAATGGGTCGGGGAAGAGCACGCTCGCGCGGGCCCTCGCTGGCCATCCTGGCTACGAGGTTACCGGCGGCGAGGTCCTCTACGATGGCCGCGATCTGCTGGACATGGATCCGGATGAGCGCGCCCGCGAGGGCTTGTTCATGGCGTTTCAATACCCGGTCGAGATCCCCGGCGTAAACAACGCCTATTTCCTCAAGGCGGCGCTCAATGCGCGCCGACGGCAGCAGAGCCTGGACGAGCTCGATGCCATCGATTTCATGGTGCTCATCAAGGAGCGCGCCAGACTGTTGCAGATGGACGAGGGCATGCTGCAGCGCTCGGTCAATGAAGGGTTCTCGGGCGGCGAGAAGAAGCGCAACGAGATCTTTCACATGGCCGTGCTCGAACCACGGCTCGCGATTCTCGACGAGACCGATTCGGGCCTCGATATCGACGCGCTCAAGACTGTGTCGACCGGGGTCAACGCGATGCGCAGTGCCGATCGATCCTTTGTCATCGTCACGCACTATCAGCGGCTGCTCAACTACATCGTGCCCGATTTCGTGCACGTGCTGAGCGACGGCGTCCTCGTCCGATCGGGCGGCCGCGAGTTGGCCTTGGAGCTCGAAGAGAAGGGCTATCACTGGCTCGAGTCCGCGGGAGCCGGGGCGTAACGACATGAGCACGGTCGCCGAACGTCAGGACGCCTACCTGTCGGAATATCAGCGGTTCGTCGTGACGCATGCGAGCGCGCCGGCGTGGCTGCGCGATCTGCGGCAGCGCGCCGCCGGTCGCTTTGCGTCGCTCGGTTTCCCGACGACGCGGCAGGAGGATTGGCGCTTCACGCCGATAGCTCCTATTGCCGACACCGTGTTTCGCGTCGCCGAGGCTGCACCGACGAATGCGGCCGAGCTCGTCAAGCGCGTGGCGTTGTCAGGTGCTGCGCGCCTGGTGATCCTGAACGGCCACTTCTCCCAGGAGTTGTCGTCGATTCAAGGCTTGCCCCCCGGAACGCGCGCCCTGGGACTCGCCGCGGCGATTGCGGCCGGCGCGCCCGAGTGCGCGTATCTCGGGCAAGCGAGCTTCGAGCTCCATCCGTTCGTGGCGCTCAATACCGCCTTTCTGTCCGACGGCGTCCTTCTCGTCGTTCCGGCCAACGCGATAATCGAGAGGCCCATTCACGTCATCGTGATTTCGGGTGGCGCGGGCAAGGTGATGGCGCACCCGCGCAGCCTGGTCGTCATGGGCAGAAACAGCCGGGCGTCGCTCGTGCAGACGTTTCTCGGCGGCGCCGGCGAGTCGCATTTCACCAATGCGGTCACTGAGGTCAGTGTGGGCGACCAGGCCGTGCTCGATCTCTGCACCGACCAGCGCGAGACCGACAGCGCCTGTCACGTCGCCTCGTTCCACGTGCGGACCGGTCGAGACAGCACGTTCCGCTCGCGCACGGTGACGCTCGGGGGCCGCCTGGTGCGCAACGATGTGACGGCCGTCCTCGGCGGCGAAGGTGGGCACGCCACGATCGACGGCGTCTATCTCGTCGACGGCGATCGACTGGTCGACAACCACACGACCATCGACCACGCGTTGCCACACTGCACCAGCCATGAGCTCTACAAGGGCATCCTGGACGGGAAGGCCCGTGCCGTCTTCAACGGTCGGATCATCGTGCGGCAGGATGCCCAGAAGACCGATGCCAAGCAGACCAATCGCGCGCTGCTCCTCTCCGACGAGGCCCAGATCAACTCGAATCCGCAGCTCGAGATCTTTGCCGATGATGTGAAATGCACGCATGGCGCGGCGATTGGCCAGTTGGACGAGGAGGCGATGTTCTATTTGCGTGCCCGCGGCCTCACGTTTCGCGACGCTCGCGATCTCCTCATTCATGCCTATGCCGGCGAGGTGTTGTCCGGCATTCCTGTCGAGGCGTTGCGCGTGCAGCTCGAACGCGAGCTCTTCGTTCAGCTCGAGCGCGACCTTGCCGCCCACGAGGCTTGAGATCGACCTTGCCGCCCACGAGGCTTGAGATGCCGTCCATCGTTCCCGCAACAGAGTTCGACGTCCAGAAGGCGAGGGCGGAGTTTCCCATCCTCGCGCGAAAAATCCACGGCCGCCCGCTCGTGTATCTCGACAACGCGGCAACGACGCAAAAGCCGCAACTGGTGCTCGACGCGTTGACGCGCTACTACACCGAAGACAACGCCAACGTGCACCGCGGCGTGCACCTGTTGAGCGCGCGAGCGACGGACGCGTTCGAAGGGGCACGCGGCAAGATCGCGCGCTTTCTCGGCGCGGCCGACCCGCGGGAGATTGTCTTCACGCGAAACGCCACCGAGGGCATCAATCTGGTCGCCCAGAGCTGGGGACGAGCCCACGTCACGGTCGGCGACGAGGTGCTCATCACGGCGATGGAGCACCACTCGAACATCGTGCCGTGGCAGATGCTGTGCGCCGCAACCGGCGCGACGCTGCGCGTGGCGCCGATGGACGATCGCGGCGAACTGCGCCTCGACGAGCTCGAGCGCCTGTTGTCGTCACGCACGCGAATCGTCGCCGTCACGCACCTCTCGAATGCGCTCGGCACGATCAATCCGGTGCGCGAAATCGCCGAGCTCGTCCACCGCGCCGGCGCGCGGCTGCTCGTTGACGGCGCCCAGGCCGCCTATCACATGCCTATCGACGTGCGAGCGCTCGGCGTCGACTTCTACGTCGTCACTGGCCACAAGATGTACGGTCCCACCGGCATCGGCGCCCTCTACGCGCCCACCGCAATTCTCGAGGCGATGCCGCCGTGGCAGGGCGGTGGCGACATGATTCGCTCGGTCACGTTCGAGAAGTCAACCTGGAACGATCTGCCGTACAAGTTCGAAGCCGGCACCCCGCACATCGAGGGAGCCATCGGCCTCGGCGTCGCCGTGGAATACCTGCGCGCACTCGGCATGGACAGATTGATGGCCTACGAGCAGGAGCTGCTGGCCTACGGCACCGAGGCACTGCAGGCCGTGCCCGGCCTGCGGCTCGTCGGCACGGCCAGTCACAAAGCCAGCATCCTGTCGTTCGTGCTCGACGGCATTCACCCGCACGATATCGGCACCATCGTCGACCGCGAGGGCATTGCGATCCGCACGGGACACCACTGCGCACAGCCGGTGATGGAGCGCTTCGGCATTGCCGCCACCGCCCGCGCGTCCTTGGCCCTCTACAACACGCGCGAGGATATCGATGCGCTGGTCGATGCGCTCCACGGCGTGCGGAAGGTGTTGGGTTGATGGCCGACCTCAGCGATCTCTACCAGGAAGTGATCCTCGATCACAATCGACGACCGCGGAACTTCCGCGCCATGGATCACCCGAGCCGCACGCAAGAAGGCTTCAACCCGTTGTGCGGCGATCGTTTGACGCTCTATGTCGGTCTCGACGGAGAACGAATTGACGAGATCGCATTTCAAGGGTCGGGTTGCGCGATCTCCAAAGCGTCGGCGTCGCTCATGACCGAGGCGCTCAAGGGCAAGACCGTCGACGAGGCGCGCGCGCTCTTCGACCGCTTCCATGCCATGATCACGTCGTCGCCCGAGAACCCTGCGCCCGATCTCGGAAAGCTCTCGGTGCTGGCGGGCGTTCGCGAGTATCCCACCCGCATCAAGTGCGCGAGCTTGGCATGGCATACGATGAAGGCGGCCGTCGCCAGTGACTCGACCGACCCTGTCAGCACGGAATGATGGCCGACTCCGATTTCCTTCCCATGATGCCTACCGGCGGCAATAGCCCTGAGGATTCGCCCGCCAACGCGTTGAGCGAGTCGATCGCCGATCTTGTTCCAGACCCGGTGAAGATGGCCGACATCCGACCGCTCGTCATCGAGGCGCTGAAAACGGTCTACGATCCCGAGATTCCGGTCAACATTTACGAGATGGGTCTCGTGTACGACGTGCTCGTCGACGCGGGAGGCTCCGTGGGCATCCGCATGACGCTCACCGCCCCCGCCTGCCCTGCGGCACAAAGCCTCCCCGTCGAGGTGCGCGACAAGGCGCGCTCGGTGGCCGGCGTGAGCGACGCGAAGGTCGAGATTGTCTGGGAGCCCACCTGGACGAAAGACCGGATGTCCGACGCAGCGAAACTGCAGTTGGGCTTGTGGTAACAAAGCAACCAGGTTGCTCTCACAAAGGCAACCAGGTTGCCTAGATGAGGCCAACCAGGTTGCCTTCGATGCCAACCTGGTGGCTCAGGCTGGCGTCATAATGGTCGTATGCGGCGGGTAACGCTTGCGGTTCTCCTGGCCGCGCTGCTGGCTCCGGCGGTGCCCTGCGCACAGTCGGGGTCGGCGCCGGCCGTCGATCCTGCCAAGCTTGGAATCTCGATCGATCGCATCAGGCGCGAGCTGCGCGAGAGTGACACCGAGACGCGAGCCGACTCGGGTCTGGCGATCA
>JAIVJN010000347.1 GCA_020200025.1 Acidobacteriota bacterium
CCGCTGCGCTTGGAGGTGCCTTCGCCCTTCGAACTGGCCATGATCTCGCCGGTCGTCGTGTCCACCACACGGATGGTAATCGCGACGCTCGCCTTGCCCTTCTTGGTGCCGACGTTGCCGAGGCCGAAGCCGCCACCGCCCCAGCCACCGCCGCCGACCTTCATGTCCTTGTTCTCGGTGCCAAACTTGGTGATCGACCCCACGACGAGGTACTTGACGCCCAGCGCTTTGCCAATCGTGGCGACGGCCGCCGCCGACGGGTCGGCACGCTCGCTGTTCGAGAAATTCTGCTCGGCCATGATGGCGTCGAGGCGCTTACGCTCGATGATGCGGTACGAGCCATCGTTGACGAGCTCGTCGACGATCATATCGGCGATGCCCTTGCCGATGTCCCAGTTGCCGCTCCACCACTGCTGGACGGTGCCATATTCCAGATCAAGGATGGCTACCGTCGGTCGCGACGATTGGGCCTGCACTGGTGTTCCGAGCGCGGCCGCCGTCGCCGCCGCTAGCGCACACGCACCGATCATCGTCGCCGTGGTCGTCATTCGCATACTCCGCCTCCTCCATCCGCAAGACCGCTGGCCCGACGCGAGAGTCGGGGCCACCAATCGTCATCATCGGCCGGGCGCGCACGGCACTTTACAGTGAGGCAGCGCGCTCCGCGCTTGCACTGAAACGCCGCTGAGTGTAGCGCACCTCGGCCCGGTCGGTTCGACCTTCTGTGTTCGTGATGGGCGTCTTCAATCTGCCAGGAAATACGCGGCAGGTCCGCGCAAGGTTCGATCGATCGGATGGATGCATCTGCTCGATCGACCGGAAATACCTCTACTCGCCTACTCGTCGAGCCGTCTCATGGTCGTGGCGAACGCGCGGCGGCCCGCCACCGGGTCATATACGATGACGGGGGTCGGACGGCCCCGAATGCGGTCTGGATGGGACAGCGCGTATGCCATCACCGTGCGCGCGAGCTTTTCTTTCGCCTCGCCTTTCGCCCCCGCCAGCGGCAGGCCAGTGAGCAAGTCGTTGAAGGTGAGGGGCCACGGCTCTCCCCACATCAGGGCGTCGACCACCGTCCCTTTGACGACGTTGTGGGAGAAATTGAAGAAGAACGCCAGCGGCGAATAAGCGTCCTCCGAGGGCCGGAACTGCTCGAATGCGGGGACGAGATCTCTGCGATGAGCCTGGAAGCTATCGCGAAACTGCGAGCGCTCGACGGCGGTCGACGAAAGCGAGGCGGGCGGGTGATCGCCGACAAAGGCCCGGGCGTCTGCCGACAGGCCGTTCAAGAGCGCTTCGACGAGTGGGCGTGTCTCCTCGCTCGAGGCTCTCTCCTCGCGACCTCGCGCATACGCCTCCATGACCGTGGCCAGCGCGAAGCAGAGCCAGGGGTAGTCGGCCACATTGTCGCCGCGCATCGTCACGGTGTCGCGCGCATAGGTCGCGTCGAAACCGAATCGAAGGTGGCTGCCCATACTCGAGGCGTGGCCGATGGCGATCTTCAGGCGATGAGCGCGGTTGAGCGTCCTGACCTTTTCCAGCAGGGTCGCATAGCCGCGCTCTTCCAGCTCGAAATGCGAGGTGCCGATGAGCAGCAAGGTCTCGGCGTCGGCGGCGAAGGGCTGCCCGCCGCCGTCCGGACCCTGCAAGGCCCGGAGCAGCGCGTCGAGGCGATCGAGGTTGTCATCGGCATCGCCGTCGTCCCACACGCGTACGGAGAGCAGCGCGAGCACGTGCATGAAGTAGTAATCGAGCAGGATGGCGAGCGCTCGTGAATCTGGCGTCTCATCGCCGCGCCTGTCGATCAGATAGTGCAAAACGTCGACCGGAATGATGTCGGGATTGACCTTGTCGGCCTTGCCGTCCCAGTCGTGGAGAACGTGAAAGCCCTCCTGGCGTGTCCTGGAGTCGTAGCTCGACACGAACGAGGCCAGGTTGATCGAGGGCACGACGGCCTTGAAAATGTTCGAACGCAAGCCCTCCCGGAGCCGCAGTAGCGCCTGCCCGAACGTGGCGCCCTGTGCGACGTCCGCGACAATGTTCTGACGCAGGCCGCTATCCAGAGCCCTCTCGATGCGCGCGCAGGCCTCGTCGAAGGTCGAGGTGTCTCGGGGATTCTGAACACTTCGAGGCATTCTCTTCAGGATAATCCGGTTAGTCGCGCGCGATCGTTGTGGGATGTCCGTGACTGCGTTCGTCGAGCCAGCAGCACGCTGGCGATCAGAAGGAGCGGCCAAGACGTGGCGCCGGGCAGCCACCGTCCGACGTAGGCGGAACGGCGAGATGGCCCAGGCCATTGAGCAGCATGAACGCGCTGAAGACCCACGACAGCGTTCCGCTCCCGCGGATTGGTTCGGCTGTCCATATCACTCGCGAGATGCGCTGGCCTTCTTCTCGATGTACGCCGCGCGCAGTGCATTCACCAAGCGCGCATCGACCAGCCCTGGAGGATTGCCGGCGTAGTCGAGCCCACGGTCGGCGCGAAACTTGTCGACCGCGGCGATCGGGCGGCTCCGGAAATCTTGTCAATGAGGGTCGCCAATAACCCAGTACATGGAGCATCCGTTTCAACTCGACGACATCGGGCCCCTCGACGCGTGAGAAGCTGCGGTATCCCAATCGGCGTGCGGTCGTGTAATAGATCCGCTTCATCTCGCCGACCGGCTCGGCATGTTCGCCGACCTCGATCGCGAGGCTGACGTAGTCGCCACCCCGGCCCGGATCGGTCGGATCCGCAATGCGGATGGCGGCGGACTGGAGATCGCCCCATCGGCGATCGCCGCCTTTGGCCTGGCCCGCTTCGAGCGCGAGAATCATCCGCTCGGCGAGCGGCATCCCCGTGCCCTCCGTCAGTTCGAAGCTGGTCGCCACGGCATCGACGACCTCGGGACCCACCATGATGTTGGCCTGCACCGTGTAGTGCGGCCCCTGCCGGCTACCGGCCCAGGCCCCGTTTCGCTGCCCCGTGTGCGCGGCGGCGCGCCCTTTCATGTCGATCAACGCGAGCTGCCGCTGCTCTCGCCCCTCGTCATTCGTGAGCAGTTGCTCCAGGGCGACCTTTGGCTCGATGCCTTTCGCCATCAGGTCGAGTCCCTGGACGCCGTATTCGACGATCGTCGATGCCTGGGTGCAGACGGCGCCCACGCCAGCGCGCACCCATGGAACAGCCCGTCCGACGAACGGCACTCGCGTGGTCACCGCCGCGCCCGACTGCCCTGTCACGGGATCGACGGCGCAGAGGGAAAACGTCGAATACTGCGGCAGTCCCTCCTCGTTGATCGCCACGCCGTCCGCGGCACGCTGCTGCGCGGATGACAACGAGGGTAGGGTCAAACCTGCGCTGACGGCGAGGGCAATAAGAAGCTGACGGCCGGCCATGAGTCCTCCAGGAGCGCTCATTCTACAGGCCCCTGGGCGGCCGCGGATTTGCCCGCTGCACGTGCCTCCGCCGCGGTCGTCTCGATCGCCCCGACGCACGCCAGGCAGAGCACGCCGCGGTTGGCGATCATCAGCGCCTCGGTAGCGGGCACCGATGTCGTGCAGAGGGCGCACCACACGTTGACCGCGCCGCTCGGCCACGCTTCGATGTTCGTCGTAGGAGGTGCATCGACCACACCGGCTGCCCGGGCAGCCTCGGCTAGGCGCTGATCCTCCATGATGTCGACGCAAACGGCCACACATTCGTCGCAGATGAACACGGTAGGACCGGCGATGAGCTTCGCGACGGTGTGCTGATCCTTCCCGCAGAAGGAGCAGCGCATGAGATCGCCAGCGCCATCAGACTTCTTGCGCTTGAACATGATCGAACGCTCCCGGCCGCGAGCTGACGATTTCGTCGACGCCGAGCCTGGTGCCAATGGCCAGCATGTCCGTTCAATACGGGGCCTTCAACCTTTCGAACATCGGGAAGTGCTTCACATTCGTTGTCTTCAGCTCGGCGTCGAGATGCTGGGTGAGGGCGGCGACGATGAGGTCGGTCACCTCGATGCCCTGATGAGAGGGAAGAAAGCGCCGGCCGAGCGCACCGGCCGCTTCGGCGAGCGTCTCATCGACGTCGACCCAGGTGATCAGACCGAGCAGATCGCGCGTGGCCGTCTCCTCGATGGCGCGCATACCGGCCAGAACCTCGGCCCGCACCACATGCGGGCTCCAGAGCTCGTCGCCGCGCACGAGAGCGCGCGGAATGATTTCCGTCGCGCCCTTCGGTCGGCCACGTAGATGATCGATGAGGACGGAGGTGTCGAGGACGAGGCGCATCAGCGGCTGCCGTGGAGGTGGAGCCGCGCCAGACGCCCGGCGCCGCGGATCCGTTCGACATACTCGGCGCCAGTTTCATTGAGCTCGGTCCATGCACCAGCCGTCCTGCGCGCGAGGCGCAGCTGCTCCGCACGACTCACCTGCCGCCCTCGGATGTAGGCGGCGTCGATGGCCTCGCGGATCAACTGCGAGATCGTTCGACCGGTCGCCCGACTGCGCCCTTCCAGCAGGCGACCCTGTTCTTCGGTGAGATAGATCTGCGTCCGTCGCATGATGTATGGATTATACATCTCCCGATACGCCGGGGGGCCGCACGGGGAGCTCGGTCCCCTTCGAGTCGCCGCGTGTTCGGCCTAGTCATCGCAAGCAGGGCATCGGGGCACCTGCATCAGACCTCTTGGCTCGAACATGGGGAATGCTCGCCGTCCCCGCAGCTACCCGCGAGTGATCGCCTGTGTAAGGCGGTCGCCGATGTCGACGCTGACTGTCAATCCGGCTGCGCCCGCTGCCGAGGGGCGCGTTGCGGCTGGTGGCTCCACGCTGCGAAACGCGCGCCACCACGTCGCGGCGTCCTCGGTTGTCCACACCCGGACCATGCCGCATCCCCGAAGATCACCGCGCAGCGCCGCAGCATCGCTCGGCCGCTGGGCCGGGTCCTTGCGAAGACAGCTCAGGATCACCGCTTCGAGATCGGAAGGAACCGGGTGCGTGGTGCGCTGCGACGGCGGCGCGGGTTCGGAATGCAGATGGTGTCCGACGATGTCGAACACGCTGGTGCCCTCGAAAACAGGCTGGCCCGTCAGGAGGAAGTAGCCGACCGCCCCGACGGCGTAGAGATCGCTGCGCGGATCGCTCGACTCGGGTGCCGACAGCGATTCCGGCGACATGTACAGCGGCGTGCCCGTGAGGACGCTCGTCGACTGGGTCGCGTCAGCGTTCCCCGGCTCGAGCGGCCTGACCAGACCAAAATCGACGACCTTGGCAACGTCCGGCTCACCGCCGCGTTCGGTCAAGATGACGTTGGCCGGCTTGATGTCTCGGTGGACAAGGCCACGCCGATGCGCCTCGGACAAGGCGCCGCAGACTTGATCGAGAATGGCGACGACCCGCCCTGCCGGCTGAGGTCCATAACGATGCACGAGGTCGTCGAGGTTGATCCCGTCGAGATATTCCATCGCGTAGTAGAAGAGCCCGTCCGGCGTACGCCCGTAGTCGTAGATCGCGATCGTGTTGGGATGACTCAGTTGGGAGGTCAGCTGCACCTCCCGCTCGAAGCGCAGCAGATTCGCTACGCCGGCGCGTTCGGGCGGCAACAACTTGATGGCCGTCGGCCGCCGCAGCATCGCGTGGCTGGCGCGGTACACCACGCCCATGCCTCCCGCCCCGATCTTCTCTTCGAGCGTGTACTGCCCCAGGCGCCGTACGCGCGCGGCTTCTTTGCGCAACCCGAAGATCACCCGGGAGCCCACCGTGGCGATCGCGATGGACACCGTGGCCCAGCAGGCGACGTTCACCACCGCCGACGCCGACCCGGTCGCCAGGGCTGTGACCGGCAGCATCGGAAGGAGCGCGGCGGTGCTGACCGCGAGCGTACGTGCCGGCGTGCTCGGCACGAAGATCGCCCGCCCCATCACCACGTTTGCCGACGCGAGCAAGCCGGCAAAGAGTCCGATCGACGGATCGAATCCGAGGCTCTGCTGCATGACGAACAGGTACCGACCCATCAACGCAAACCACGTGCAGCCAACGACGAGGGCAGCCGCATCCAGAAACCGTAACCAGGAGAACGGCACCGGCGATGGGTGCCGCATGGCCAGCCAGAGCGCGCAGAAGAGCAATGAAGCGGCCAGGTGGAACAGATTGCCCGGCTCGAGCTGCATCTGCAGCACGCTGTGGCCGGGGACCATCGCATCGCTGATGAGCGACGACGTCGCGATGTTCATCAGATAGAAGCCGAAGGACAGGATGAAGACCCAGAAGGCCGACTGGCGGAGACGGTCCTGAAGGAACGCACGTGCCGACTCGAGATCGCCGCTGCCGCTCGGCATGGCGACGGCGACATGTGATGCGTAGCGAGCGCCGGGTGACGGCGTGGACGAGACCATCGGATCCTGAGGAGTGTCCTGACTCGATTCTACGTTGGGGGAGAGGAACAACGGGCTCCAGCCTGCAGGATAGGCGTAATCTGTGGATGTCTTCTCATCCGCGTGAATCCCAGCCAATCAGCGAAACCCCGGCTCCCGTTGGCGTGCAGCGTCCGCGACTGCGGACTTCCGCTCGAGAGGCGTGAACGCACGTTCGGATGCTCCCACGGCCATTCGTACGACGTCGCCCGCAGCGGCTACCTGAACCTCCTCCAACCTCAGGACCGGCGCACGCGCGCCGCGGGCGACGCGAAAGCCGCGGTCGAGGCGCGCGCTCGCCTCCTGCACGCCGGCATCGGGCGTGCCATCGTCGACGCCCTCGTCGAGCGCGCGGCTGCGCTCGACTTACAGCCCGACCCGCCGGTGGTCGATCTCGGCTCAGGTGCTGGCGACGCGCTGGCGGCGATCGCGCGGCGAAGGCCGATCGCCGGCATCGGCATCGACCTGTCGACCGCAGCCGTCGAACACGCCTCACGCCGCTTCCCGGACCTGACCTGGGTGGTGGCCAACGCCGATCGGCGGCTCCCGCTGATGGACCGGAGCGTCGAGCTGGTCCTCTCGTTCCACGGCCGGCGCAATCCAGCGGAGTGCGCCCGTGTGCTGGCGCCGGGTGGGTTCCTGTTGGTCGCCGTTCCTGCACCCGACGATTTGATCGAGTTGCGAGCCATCGTCCAGGGCCATGGCATCGAGCGTGAGCGCGCCAACAGGTTGCTGGCGGAGCACGCGTCACACTTCACGTTGGTCGAGCGCTCCACGACTCGTGAACGCCGGCTACTCGAGCGGGCGGCGCTGCTCGACCTGCTACGGGGCACCTACCGCGGCGAACGAGCAAGTAGCGCCGCGCGCGTCACTGCGCTCACAAGAGTCGAGGTGACACTCGCGTCCGATTTCTTCCTCTTCGCGCCGCGCGGTTGAGGCGATCGTCACCAGCCTGCCGGGCCCGGCTCTACGGAAAGTGCCGTGAAGGCTTGGGGCTTGAGGCTTGGGCTTGAGGCTTGGGCTTGACACTTGAATCTCGGCGCGCCTCCGGCTTCGGCCAGGCTTCAAGCCGCCAGGCCTTCGAGCCGACAGAACTTCTGGCTCTCGGCTCCCGCCTGCCGGCTTGTGCCGTTCGTGGGCCCTCGTGCCCGGCGGGCGGCACGCCGTCTGTCCGCCTTCGCGGCCCAGCGGGCCGCTTCGGGCGAGACCTCGCCGAAGCTCGCACGCAACACTGGCGAGCGTAGGCGGGCCGTCTGATTGCCGTCTGCCGCATGCCGCCCGTCGTCTGTCGTCTGCCGTCTGCCGTCTGCGGTGTGAAAGCCTCACTCGCTCCAGACGCTCGAGACCGACAGCGCCACGAAGAAACCGTAGAAGAGCGCCATGACGACCAACGAGGTGCGGCGCCAGAGCGGCGGCCGCACATGCGGAGGGAGCAGCCGGGTGTTGACGTAG
>JAIVJN010000114.1 GCA_020200025.1 Acidobacteriota bacterium
GCCCTTGCTCGATCGCGCGGGCCATGTCATCGGCATCAACACGCTGAAGATGGGTCGCGCCGCCGAGTCACTCGGCTTTGCGGTCGCAGCCGATCACGCACGTGCCTTCATGGAGAACCGCCGCGACCAGCGGCTCGAGCCGACGCCGCCCGGCACCACCGCCCGCGGTGTCTCGCTCATGCCTTCTGGAACCGCGGCCGACCTCGACGAGGCACGCGAGCAGGCCCAACGGCAATTCGACCAGGCGGTGCAGATACTGGCGCGACACGCCACCGAGCTCGATGCCTACTGGGCGCGCTTCAAGTCCTCGTGCGGCGTCACACAGGTCACCGCCGCCGGCGATCGCGAGTGGCTCGACGTCGTCGAGCGCCCCCCGGCGTCGACCGTCGCCCATCCCGAGTGCGGCGCGCGGTTGCGGGAGGTCCAGCAAGCCGCCGGGACCCTCATTCAACAGATGCGAGCGGCAGCCGATTCAGCCCGCCGGGCCTCGGTCTATCCGGGCGCGCTGCGCGAGATTCGCCGCCGGTACAAGATGGATTGGAGCGGGTGGGAGAGGTAGGGAGTGCAGAGTGCAGAGTGCAGAGTGCAGAGTTTAGCGTCCAGAGTTCAGAATGCACAGCGGCCTGGCAGCAAGGACACGCACGTTTCGGGTGTCACGTCTGCTGATCGGACTGGGTGAGCGTCGCGAACGTCTCGGCGATGAACTGTTTCGCGCCCGGCTCACCTGTCAGGCGCACCGTGATCGGCGTCGCGTCACGCCACTCGATCACGAAGCCAAGAGACGGACAGCAACGACCCTCGTAAGTGACCCACTCGGCGGCGGCCGCAAACGTTGCGTCATCGGATGTGAATTGGAACGCGAAACCATCCGCGAGCTCGACCACCCCGACTCTCGCTTTCACGAGTTGTTCGACCAGCTCGCGGTGACGGCTGCGCTCGGTGGCGTCGAGGGCATCCATCTGGCAAACAAACGGCACCGGTTCGGTCATCGCCGAGCCTCTTTCGTATCCCGAAACCCGCTTCGGATCGTCCTGCCCGTCGTCACCTGGGCTTTCTAATCCCGTCGCTCACTCGAGACCCGTACGTGGGGCGGGCCTTCGCGGCCCGCTTTTGGCGCACCGTCAAGGTGCGCCCTGCATCCTCTAATTATCTCCGATCTCTGCGACGGCGAAACTCGAGTGTCGGGGAACACGAGCAGCCCGTGGTGAAAGTCCCGCCGGCATTCGACCGGTGATCCATCCCCGCGGGCTGCTAGGCTCTTCCGTTAAATATGACCGCATATTCTCAGTCGTCGCGCCTTGCCAGCGGGGCGGGGTCCCCAGCGCGGCAGCCGTGCTGGGGTGCCGGGGCGTCTCACCGGTCTCGATGCTCGCCGGGACTTTCACCACGGGCTGGTAGCGCCTCAACTCTCGCGCCGCAAGTGGGCTGCCAGTTTCAGAGCGCCCGGTCACACGCGACGAACGCGACCCTCGGCCGCACGGACGAGTCGATCGCGAATCGCCCGGCCAATCTCGGCGCCGTCGACGGTCGCGGCCAGGATCTCGTCGACGCCGACCGCATCGAGCCGCCGAAGAGCGTCGAAGAGCTCACGCGCGGCCAGCGCGGGATCGCGCCGGGATCCAAGCGCCGCGGTGGCGACGCGGCCACGGGCGGCCTGGGCGGCAATGTGGGGGGCAAGTGCCATGAGGTCCTCGATCGGGGCGAGCACGCCGACGGCGCGGCCCGAGGCGGCCGCCGCCCGCGCATCCTGCGCCAATTGCGCGACGACCGCGTCGGCATCACCTTCATAGAGCGTCAGTCGCGCCCGCGGAGCGTAATGGCGCAGCAGTTGTCCCGGCGCCGTCTCGGCGCCGACGCCCACGGAGTAGCGATCGCTGGTATCGACGTCAGGGAGCAGGGCACGCAGCGTCTCGAACGTGACGCCCCCGTGACGCCGAACAACCG
Source organism: Acidobacteriota bacterium (assembly GCA_020200025.1). GTDB lineage: Bacteria > Acidobacteriota > Vicinamibacteria > Vicinamibacterales > UBA2999 > JAIVJN01. The sequence goes on from JAIVJN010000114.1 coordinate 1,945, forward strand.
GGGGCGACACGGTCAGGTCGAGCACGGTTGATTCGATGCCGATGTCGGTGGGTCCGGCGTCGAGGACGATGTCGACGCGCCCGTCGAGGTCGGCCAGCACATGCGCAACCCGAGTGGGGCTCGGTCGCGAGAATCGATTCGCGCTCGGCGCCGCAATCGGCACCCCCGCGGCCCGCAACAGTGCCTGCGCGACCGGGTGAGCCGGCACGCGGACACCCACCGTGTTCCGGCCCGACGTGACGGCATCGGGCACCGACGGCTGCTTGAAAAGAATCAAGGTCAGCGGGCCGGGCCAGAATCGAGCCATGAGATCCGCGGTTGGTTCGCAGACGCCGCGCGCGATCGATGGCACATCTGCCGCGCACGCCACATGGACGATGAACGGGTCGGTGGCAGGACGCTCCTTGGCGAGAAAGATGCGCGCGACGGCGTCGGCATCGAGCGCGTGCGCTCCGAGTCCGTACACCGTCTCGGTCGGAAACACGACCAGGCCCCCCGCGCGGATGACGCTCGCGGCCTCTGCGATGACCGTACTATCGGGCCGCGCCCGATCGACCGCGAAGACCTTGGGACGCGCGCTCATCGCGCCATTGTAGCGGCCGCGAACGCGCAGTCCGGGCGTCAGTCGATCGCCGAGAGCGCATCGGTCGCAATCAGGAGCTCGATGACGCGGCTGTAGCTCACCACGCCTTCATCGACGCCCTGCGATCGCAAGTAGCGATCGTAGGTCAGCCAGCTGACGCGCTCGACCACACGCACCCGCGTCTGCAGCCTGGCTACGATGAGCGCCCAATCGCCACGCGGTCCCTCCTCGAGACGCTCGGTGAGCTGGCTCCGCGGGGCGGACGGTAAGCGCGAGGCGACATCCATCACGAGCGACAACCAAGCGCTGTACTGCGAGGAAACGTCGGCCCGGAGCGCCGCGAGCACGGCGATGAAGCTCGCGTCTGCTTCGGGGGCAAGGCCCGAGAGGTGCGCCCATTCATGGGCGAGCACGATGGGTCGCTCGGGGCCGGTCAGGCCGGCGTTGAGCAGCGTCTCGAGGAAGAACGGCGCGGTCATGCCGTCGGTGCCGGATGCGCGAAAGAACAGGTCGAGCAGCGTGCGCTTCGGGTGCCCGGGCACGAAGGGGCGGGGCCTGCCCATCATGCGCTCGGTCTCGTGAAAGGCGCCGACCAAATCGGCAGGAACGTCGTGGACGTCGGGAAAGCCTCGCGCATGGGCAGGTGCATAGCGCCGGTTGACCTCAACGATGGCACGCTCGCCCAGGGCGAGTACCGCATCCGAGGTCACACGCCCGGGATCAGCGCCAAGCCGCTCGTCAATCGACAGTCGACGGTAGTTGAGCCCCCACATGAGCGCGAACCAGACATACGCGGTCGCGACGACCGACACGGCGGCGAGCGCGCCCGAAGCCACGCGGTGCCACGAGCGACCGCGCCGGCCCCGGCGAATCGCGCGGAATCCGATGACGCCGAGCACCGCGAGTGTCGTGACGAGGAGCACGTCGAAGAGCGCGAACGGTATCGCGTTCGACCAGGTCGTCATCCTGGCCTGGAGCCACGGATAGATGCCGCGAGCGTAGTACTGCTCGACAGTGGCCGGCGGGAGAGGCGCCAAACCAAGCGCCGCGGCGGCCGCGACCGGGAGAAGTGGGATGATCCTCAGAACTGGGTGGCGCGGAACCGGCCGTGTCGGGTGGCACGCCACGGCGCTAGTGGACCGAGGTGATTGGTGGAGTGAATTCCGGAGCCACGCGCGCGGTTGGCAAAGCGCCACGACCGGGAATACGGCCGGGCATTCGAGGCCGAAGCGATGCCGCCAGCCGGGCACCCCGCCCGGAAGGCACTCCACCAATCACCAGGACGGTCCACGAGTGTCAGGGAACGCTGACCATGATCTCGTTCGACGCCGGGCTGGTGCCGCAGGCGTTGCGCGCGAAGAGCCGCACGTAATACGTGCCCGGGGGCGCCTGCCGCTGGAAGCTCGTTGCGGTCCCCGGCGTGATGAACGTCCCTTGGTTGTTCTGCCCGGGCGCGCTACCGGCTTCGACGACGTAGGTGGTGGGGAGGTCGGCGCCTGTCGGCGCTGCCCAGGTGAGCGTGACCATGTCACCGGACTTTCGATGATCGATCGACGTCGGGACAGGGGGCGGTGCCGCGCAATCGAATTGGCGGCTCGCTTGCCGCTGCTCGCCGCTGCGCATGACCCACAGGCCAATGAGGACAATCGCCGCAATGACGACAACGACTGCGATGACGCCGTTCTTGTTCATCTGATTCGAGTGCTTCCCTTGGAGCGTGTGGACGGGTGCCGGTCGGCTCCGTGACACGCCACCACGGCCCGAACATCTGCTGCTCTGGCTGTTCTGGGGATCGGCGAAGCTGGCCGATTGTGGCAAAACGTTTCTGGTCTCGTCAAATCTACCGCGTCACGGCTCGTTTGCGCACGCCGAAGGGTCAGGGCTTCTAGCCCCGCCGGCCTTCGTCTTTTAGGTCCCGTGCGTGTCTCGATCCGAGGCCACGGGCTATAGTGAAGCGGGAGATCGAACGGATGGATTACGAGGCGCTCGCGGACCGGTTGGACACAAAGCGGCGACAGGCGAGCGAGTGGGACCGCCGCATCGGTCTTGGTCATACGGCGTCCCGCAGATTCTTCGAGCAGCTGCGCACGGCGCTGGCGCAAGGCCGCGATCGACTCAGCAAGGCGCTTGGCACGGGAGGCGACGTCATCAGCGATACCTCGCTCCACGTCGCCATGTCGTGGGACGCAGACGGACAAGGACTGTCCTACAAGCTCGAGAACGCCACCATCGACGTCATCGTCGAGAACATTCCGCGTCCCGCGCAGGCCACGGCGTCGGTCGTGCGATGGTTGATGAGATTCTACGCAGGCTCGCCCACGGCGAGATCGGGCGCGTGGCAGCACGCGGTGTTGGTCGCTGACAGCGAGGGCGCCGACGCCATGGCGCTCTTCGGCACTGAGCTCCTGACGGCCGACGCGACGGCGTTCATGCTTCTCGCCGAGCTCTTGACGGCCGCCGAATTGACGCTCGAAGAGTCGCAGGCCGTGGACGTGCCGCCGTGGCGGTAGGCGAGGCCGCCCGTCAGCAGGCGAGCACGCGCATCGTGCGCAGCCACGCATCGAATGCGCCCTTCAATGTGCTCGTAGAGCGGCTCGATGTGGGCTTCATTCCGCAGCAGCAGCAGACTGCCTTGTGACAGGGTGGTGGCCACCTTGTGCGTGGACTGCGTCACGGAGTCCGCGCCCGCGTCCTCGGCACCACGCGGCAGGCCGCGGCAGAAGTGGAAATGCGGTGCGTGCGCCGCATCGACGACCGCGGGCAGCCCGTGGGAATGTGCACAGGCGACGATCTCCGCCAGCTCGCCGACGATCCCGAAGTAGTTCGGCGAGGTGAGAAACACGCAGTCGACGCGATCGCGGTCGAGGGCGCATTTCACGTCGGCCACAGTCGGCGCCAGCGAGAGACC
>JAIVJN010000115.1:0-3075 GCA_020200025.1 Acidobacteriota bacterium
GTCGTCGAGCGTCTGCCCGACGAGCAGCGCCGGGCAAGCCACGAGCGCAAGCGTGAGAAGGACAGCGTGCAAAGCAGTCTTCATGGTCGGTCTGAGCCTACTGGATGAGTGAGGGGCCGTTCGGGGGCGGCGGATCGTTCTTTTTCTCTGGATGGGGACGGTCGTCACGATTGCGCCGCCGCTCGCGTTCCCACTCGTCGTGGAGCGACTTCATCCGCGTGTGCTGATCGACCGTGAGCACTCGTCGCATTCGATAAAGTTGCAGCGTGCGGGTCTTGGCGAGCTCGGCGCGGGCTGCTTCGACGCGCGCGACGAAGGCCTCGAGCTCAGGCTCCAAGACGCGCGCGTCGAGGATCATCTCGGACAGTTCGTCTTCGAGCTTGTCGAGGGCACGTTTCTGGGCGCGCAGCGCCGGCAACGAGCTCTGAAAGATCTCGTCGAGCCGGGTGATTTGCTCCGGCGAGAGGGTCAGTTCCTTCTGAAACCGTTCCGATTGCCACCACTTGATGCCTTGACCCGTGGCGGGCACGGCGGCGGACAGGCCGAGCGCGCAGAAGACGAGCGCGACGAACAACTTACGCACGTTCACCATGATGCCTCGTAAGGATTACGACCGGACGAGAACACTCGTTTACGGTCGGGCCGGGCGTGACGAAATGGTGACAAGTCCCGCGCCGATTGCACGCTGAGGCTCCTACTAAACTGAAGAGCTAGCGCCAGATGCCGATGCTTAGTACATGCGGTGTCCACGAACGGAACGCCGCGCAGGACTGAGAGGCGCGATGCGACACTGGCGGGTCTTCCTTATAGTCATTGGGTGTGCGGCAGGTGGCTTTGCCGCGGGTGCCCAGTCCGGTCTCGAGCTCAAGGGCCAAGTCACTGCCAGCGATACTGAGGCCGCAGAGGGATACTTCGCCATCGACGAAGACACGACGCTCGCGGTTCGGCCAGGGAGCGCGATTCACCGCTGGCTACTCGAGCGCGCCGGACAGCAGGTGACGCTGCTCGTCGAGACGAAATAGACGGCACAGTTCTCGGCAAGCGGCAAGGCACCCGTCGCACCTGGCTCTCTGCTCCCGTGAGTCGGGAGGAGCAACCCGGTTGCGATTGACCTAGGTCACACCATTCACGAAGCTATCGAGCTTGAGGATGGCCGCCTCGACCAGATTGTCGGGCGTTGACGCGCCAGAGGTGAGCCCCACGGTCAACGGACCCGGCGGCAGCCAGCCGTCGGTCATCGTTTCCGATCTCGAGACGACCGACCGGTGCCGGATCGTGGTGGCCGAGACCAGACCGTCGGGGTCGGCGATGTGGTACGTGGGGATGCGGTCGGCGCACATGCGGGCCAAGTTGCACGTATTGCTGCTGTTGTAGCCGCCGATCACCAAGGCCAGGTCGAGGGTGTGCTCACCGAGCAACCGCGCGATGGCGTCCTGCCGATCTTGCGTGGCGCTGCAGATGGTGTCGAAGGCGCGGAACCGCGACGCCTCGTCGTCCTCGCCGTACCGCTCGCGCATCGCGACCCTGAACATCTCACCAATCGCCAGCGACTCGGAGCTCAGCATCGTCGTTTGATTGGCGCACCCGACATATTGGAGGTGCTCATCGGGGTCGAAGCCCGGCGACACGGCCGGCCGAAATCGCTCGAGCAATTCGGCCCGGTTGGGCGCCGACGGCGCACGTCGAATGTAGTCGCACACCAGGTTGGCTTCGGCCCGATCGAGCACGACGAGATAGTGGCCCGGACGCGCCTGCACCGCCTGGGAAGCCGTCGCCTGGGTCTCTTCGTGCCAGTACTTGCCGTGAATGACGGACGTGAAACCATCCTGGGCGTAGCGCTTCACGTTCTTCCACACGTTCAGCACCGACCCGCACGTGGTATCCACGAGCGTGCACCCGCGGCTGACGAAGTCGGCGAGCTCCGCGACGGTGACCCCAAACGCCGGCAAGATGACGACATGGTCCCGACCGAGCACATCGCGGCTCACGCCGGGATCCGAAAGGAACCGGATGCCCTGCGCGCGCAACTGATCGTTGACGTGGGGGTTGTGGATGATCTCCCCGGTGAGATAGACCTCGCGATCGGGAAAGCGCCGACGAGCCTGATATGCGTAGTCGACCGCGCGGTCCACGCCGTAGCAGAAGCCGAACTCGCGGGCGAGGTGCAGGGTCAGGCGGCCCGAGACGTGGCGGTAATCCGAGTCCTTGATCTGCCGAACAAGCGCGCTGTGATAGCTCTCGGCAAGGACACCCGCGACCTCGTGCTTGAGATCGAGGCCCTTGCGAAAAATGACGGGTGTCCCCACCTATCCTCTAAGCGGTTGCTGAAGCGCCAGCAACCTGAAGGCAGAAGTCAAAAGGCTCGAGCTTTTCATCAGCGGCTAACGACTCTCGCTGACGGTCGGCGTCAGCGCGTCGAGCGCGAGAAGCTCGGTGGCGCGCCGGCGCTGCACGGCGACGTCGATTTCGCCCAGAAGGTCTTCGTCGCTCACGGTCATCGCGGCCGCTTGTACGACGGCTGGCGTCACCGCGCGGGCGGTCACCTGTTCCACCGTCGATGCCGCGGCGGCATGGCGTGCGCGGTCAGCGGGCATGACATGCAGAAGCTGTCCGGTGACGATGCCGATGAGCAGCCCAGCGGCGGCCGCCGCGCTGATCCAGCGGCGACTGACGGCGCCGGTCTGAGCGGAGCGGTTTGCTGCCGCGCCGGGAAAACGCAGGACGCGGGCGGACTGACCCAAGTGCGCCAGGCGGTCGAGAATGCGGCTCCGCTGCGTGTCGAGCGTGACGTCGTCGAAGTGCGCGTCGGCTTCGCGGGCAGCCTCGAGGCGCAGCGTGCCGAGCTCGGTCGTCAATCGCGCGAGCTCGTCGCCGCAGGCGAGGCACTTTGCCGTGTGCAGGAGCGCCGCCCGGTCTTCGTGATTGTCGGCGTCGGCAGGCCCGAGGGCCAGCAGCGTGAGCCGTTCCGCCGGCACGTGGGCATCTTGCAGGCTCATCCGTGATCTCCCAGTAACGTCCTCAGCTTCCGAATCGCCCGAAACAAGTGAACGCGCACCGTGGCCGGGCTCATGCCCG
>JAIVJN010000115.1:3215-17247 GCA_020200025.1 Acidobacteriota bacterium
GCTCGCGACAAGCCCCTTGATCTCGCGGGCGAGGGCGGAGGCCGGCGACGCGTCCCGCAGTGCGGTCTGACGCGCGTCCGGCTCGACGATGGGGTGTCCTGACATGGTTACGGGCGGCCGGAGAAGGACGTTTACCGAATTCTATCAGCATCGACTGTGTACGCACCTGCCCGCCTTGACTTCACTTGATCCGTGTCTGTACCATCGACCGCTTCGCCCCCTGCGCCGATGCGGCGGATTCAGGTGAGTATCGGCGCCAGCACGGCCGGCGAATTCATGCGCCCATCGGGCCCCGTGCGACCCTGTATCATGCCATCGACCAGTTGAGGAGCCATTCATGAGCACCATGCAGGCGGGCCAGGCGGAGCGACGTTTGGACGCGCACGGCGTGACCACGTCAGGGAGGGTATTCTGGAACTTGCCCGCGGCCGCCCTGTACGAGCACGCCATCCGCCGTCAGGAAGGCATGATCGCGGTCGAAGGGCCCCTCGTCTGTCGCACGGGCGCACACACGGGCCGTTCACCCAACGACAAGTTCGTGGTGCGAGAGCCCTCGAGCGAGGGCAGCCTCTGGTGGGGGAAAGTCAATCGCCCCATGACGCTGGAGCATTTCGCGGCGCTCAAACACGACCTGCTGGCGTCGCTCGGCACCACCGATCTGTTCGTGCAGGACCTCTACGCCGGCGCCGACCGAGAGTATCGGTTGCCGGTTCGGTTCATCCAAGAGCTCGCCTGGCACAACCTCTTCGTCCGTAACCTGTTCATCGTTCCGCCCGAGGCAGAGCTCGCCGGCTTTTCGCCGAAGTTCACGGTGATCACGGCGCCCAGCTTCAAGGCGGATGCAAAGCGGCACGGCAGTCGGAGCGATGTCGTTATTGCCCTGAACTTCGCGAGCCGCGAAGTCTTGATCGCCGGTACGAGCTATGCCGGCGAGAACAAGAAGTCCATCTTCACAGTGCTCAACTATCTGCTGCCGCTGCGCAACGTCCTGTCGATGCACTGCTCGGCGAACATCGGTCCGGCGTCCGATACGGCGCTCTTCTTCGGGCTCTCGGGGACAGGTAAGACGACGTTGTCGAGCGACCTGGAACGACGGCTGATCGGCGACGACGAACACGGCTGGAGCGATCGGGGCGTGTTCAACTTCGAAGGTGGCTGCTACGCAAAAATGATCCGCCTCTCCGCCGAGGCCGAGCCGCAAATTCACGCAACCAGCCGCCGGTTCGGCACCGTCCTCGAGAACGTCGTCGTCGACGAGGTGACGCGCCGGCTCGATCTCGATGATGCCTCGCTCACCGAGAACACCCGCGGGGCGTACCCCATCGAGTTCATCGACAATGCTGCGCCCGACGGGGTGGGTGGACATCCGAAGAACATCGTGATGCTGACGGCCGACGCGTACGGGGTGTTGCCGCCGATCGCGCGACTGAGTCCCGAGGGGGCGATGTATCACTATCTGTCTGGCTATACCGCGAAGGTTGCCGGGACCGAAAAAGGCGTGACGGAGCCGAGTGCGACGTTCAGCACCTGCTTCGGCGCCCCGTTCCTGCCGCTCCATCCGAACATATACGCGCGCGGCCTGGGCGAGCGAATCGCGCGCCACGCCGTCGGCGTCTGGTTGGTGAACACCGGATGGACCGGTGGACCGTACGGGGTCGGGCATCGCATGCAGATTGCCTACACCCGCGCCATGATCCACGCCGCGCTCTCGGGCGGACTCGCGGAGACGCCGTATCGGCGCCATCCGGTGTTCAACGTCGACGTGCCGGCGACCTGCCCCGGCGTGCCGTCGGATGTGCTCGATCCCCGATCGACGTGGGCTGACACGAGCGCCTACGACGCGCAGGCCAAGAAGCTGGCCACGATGTTCGTCGAGAATTTCAAGACGTTCGAGGGCGATGTCGACCGGCCGGTAGTCGAGGCCGGGCCGCAGGTTTGATGATGCTCGGAAGGCCCGGAGACCTGGAGGCCTGGAGGCTTGGCGCGTGAAACGGCGGGGACTTCCACGGCGACGAAGATTTTCTGCGGCTGTCCCACTGCCTTCGGCGCGCCGCCGAACACGCACGTGTGTCCGGTCTGTCTGGGCATGCCGGGTGCGCTGCCGGTGCTCAATCGGCGCGCCGCCGACTTTGCCGTGACTGCGGCCCTCGCACTTGGCTGCGATGTCCACGAACGGTCGATCTTCGCCCGCAAGAACTATTTCTATCCGGATCTGCCCAAGGGCTATCAGATCTCGCAGTACGAGCAGCCACTGGCGACCGGTGGCCGCGTCGACATCGAGGTCGATGGCGTCAGAAAGCCCGTCCGTCTGACGCGCATCCACATGGAGGAAGACGCAGGCAAGTCGCTCCACGAGGGCTTTCCCGACTCCGAGCGCCAGACGTATCTCGACTACAACCGCGCCGGCGTCCCTCTCATCGAGATTGTCAGCGAGCCGGACATGCGATCCGCCGCCGAGGCTGCCGCGTTCTTCGAGAAGCTGCGTCAACTGCTCGTCTGGCTCGGCGTCAACGATGGGAACATGGAGGAGGGCAGCTTACGCTGCGATGCCAACGTGTCGGTCCGACCGGTTGGTGCGGACCAGCTTGGCACGAAGACGGAGGTCAAGAACGTCAACTCCTTCCGCCATCTGGAGAAGGCGATCGGCTACGAGATCGGGCGTCAGATCGACGTGCTCGAGCACGGCGGTCGTGTCGTGCAGGAAACGCGGCTCTTCGACGCCGCACAGGCACGCACGTATGCCATGCGAAGCAAGGAAGGCGCGCACGACTACCGCTATTTCCCCGAGCCCGACCTGCCGCCCCTCGTGATCGACGAGACGCGCAAGCGCGCGCTCCTGGATCTCATTCCCGAGCTGCCGGAAGCGCGGATGCAGCGCTATGTCGAGGCGCTGGGGCTGCCAGTCTACGACGCAAATCTCTTGACGCAGTCGCGTCCGCTTGCTGACTATTTCGAAGAGACCGCATGTCTATCCGGCAACCCGAAGGCCGCGAGCAACTGGGTGATGGGCGAGCTCCTGCGCACGATGAAGGAACGCGACGTTACGATCGAGGACGTGCCCCTCCGCCCGGCAAGGCTGGCCGGTCTTATCGGGCTCGTCGAGAGCGGCCTCATCAGCAGTACCGTGGCCAAGGACGTCTTCGTCAAGATGTACGAGAGCGGGCGTTCCGCGCGGCAAATCGTCGACGAAGAAGGACTGGCACAGATCGGGGATACGGCCGCCCTCGGCGCGATGGTCACCGGCATCGTCGCCGCGAATCCGGACGCCGTGGAGCAGGTTCGCAAGGGGCGTAACAACGCCTTTGGCTTTCTCGTCGGCCAGGTCATGAAAGCATCGAAAGGGAAGGCGAACCCGAAAATCGTCAACGAGCTGCTCGTGGCGGCGCTTCGCGACGAACCTTCGTGACAACGCGAAGACACTGGGAGGTCTCTCGCCATTTCCTGAGGGCCGCTCGGGCACGCCTACCGTCCCTCGCGCATGTTTCGAGCGCCTCGCTCCTGTACATCGCCGCGGCGGTCCTCATCACCTGGCCGCTCGCCCTCCAATTCACGTCGCACTTGGGAGCTCTGAGTGGACCCGGCGATCCGTATCTGAACCTGTGGATCCTCGGCTGGGGTCTGCACGCGTGGGTCACCGATCCCCTGAGCGTGCTGCAAGGCCGAGTGTTCGACGCCAACATCTTCTATCCCGCTGCAGGCGCCCTCACGTTCTCGGATCACTTTCTGCTGCAGGCGTTCGTTCTCTCGCCGGTGTACGCGCTGACGGGTGACACGGTCCTCTGCTACAACCTGCTGCTCGTCGGCTCGATTGCCGCGAGCGGTCTCGCGATGCACGTCGCCGTGCGGGGTGTGACCGGGTCGACGGCGGCGAGCGTGGTGGCCGGTCTTGCCTGGGCGATTTGGCCCTATCGAACCGCACACCTCGGACACATTCAGCTTCAGGCGTTGTACTTCTTGCCACTCGCCGTCGCGGCCGTTCATCGTCTGGCCGCCGGCCAGCACGTCCGAACGGCACTCGGGCTCGGCGTGCTGGCCGCGTTGCAGGCGACCGCGTCGGTGTACTACGGCGTGATGACGGCCATTGTTGTGGCGGTGGCGGCGCTCGCCCTCGCGGTAGGCACCGGACAGTGGCGTTCCCGCCAGCTCTGGAGCCGGTTGGTCCTGGCAGGATCTGTCGGGGCGCTGCTGATCGTGCCGGTCGTCTTGCCGTATCTGCAATCACAGCGACAGCAAGGGTTCGGCCGCAATCTCTACGAAGCGGCGAACCATGCGGCCGGCCTGGCCAGCTACGGTCAAGTGCCCTCGGTGAACGCGTTCTATGGACGGCTCGGCGTGCTCGAGCCTCGGGTGCGAACGCCCGGGGAACGTGATCGAAGCGGTGCGGAGCATGAGATGTTCCCCGGCGTCGTCGTCCTCGCCTTGGGTGTGGTCGGCCTCTGGCGAGGCTGGCGGAGCGATGCCCGGCCCGCCACGTGGGTCGGCGCGGCGCTCGCCGTAACGGGACTGGTACTGTCGTTCGGTCCCGAGGGCGTCAGACCGTTGTACGTCGCCCTATACGATCACGTCTTCGGCTTCGAGGCCATCCGCGCACCCGCGCGTTTCGCCGTCGTCACCATGACGGGGCTCGTGTGGTTGGCAGCCGTCGGCGTCCGTTCGATTGAGCGCAGGCGCCCAACCTCGGCGCGTGTTCCGCTGGCGATTGTGCTGGCTCCCATGCTGCTGCTCGAATATGCCAACGTGCCCCTGCCCCTCGTTGTGGCGCCGGCCCGCGAAACGCCCACCGGCCAGTGGCTGCGCACTGCGGCCGAGGCGGGCCCGGTCGTGCACTTGCCGATCTCGATTGACATCGAGAGCACGCCGTCGATGGTGCAGTCGCTCGAGCATTGGCGACCCATTGTCAATGGCTACAGCGGTCAGCGGCCGGCACTCTATTCGGCCATCGTCGAGGGTCTATCCGGCTTTCCCACGCCCGAGGGTTACGCGACGCTCCGACAACTGAACGTGCGGTTCGTCGCGAGCGCGGCGCCGATTGCCGATGCGGGCGCACCCGGGTCACCTCTGGTCGAGCGCGCGACGCTCCCTGATGGCGTGATCTACGAGGTGCGATGGACGGCCGAGAGCGAAGCGATCACCGAAGAAGCGGCCGTGCCCGTCCCCGTCCCGCCACCGCCCGGTCCTGCGCCGTTCGCCATTGGCGAACGTTTGTCGTACGAGATCTCCTGGGAGAGCGGACCGATCGATCTGGCGGCGGGCGAGGCCACCCTGTCGGTCGTCGCGCCGGACGCCAGTGGATCCGCGCTGGGCGGATCGTGGGCATTCGAGGCTCGCGCCACCAGCGCGGACTGGGTGGCCCGCTTCTTCGAAGCGCGCGATCGATTCCTCACCGCCGCCGACAGCGAGCTGCGGCCTCTCCTTCATACGCGTGAGATCCGCGAGGGACGCCGGCACTACGATCGCAGCTACGTCTTCGATCGTGCCGCGAGCGTAGTACGGTCCGGTGACACGCCGGCCGCGGCCGCGTCGCTCGACGCGGTCAGCCTGCCGACTCCCGAGGGCGTACGCGACGCGCTGACGACGTTCTACTACGTGCGCACCTTCAGCCTCGTACCCGGCGACACGTTGACGCTGCCGGTCAACGACGGGGGGCGAAACATGGTGCTGCACCTTCTGGTCGGCGACCATGAGACCATCGAGCACGGCGGGCGCCCTGCCCGCACCCTCCGCCTCGAGCCCCGCCTGGCACGTCGCATCGACCGGCGCCAACCGCTCGCGCTGACGGTCTGGCTGAGCGACGATGAACGGCGCGTGCCGCTGGCTGTCTCGGTGTCGGCCGGATTCGGCCGCCTCCGAGCGGACCTTGTAGACTACCAGCGGTGATCGAAGCTCGCGGCGTCTCGAAGTTCTACGGGCAGGAGATCTGCGCGCTGCAGGATCTGAATCTCGTCATCGGCAAAGGCGAGTTCGTCTTCCTCACCGGGCCGAGCGGGGCCGGCAAGAGCACGCTGTTACGCCTGCTGCTGCTGCAAGAGTGCCCCACCGAAGGCGACCTCATCGTCGGCGGCCGCAACCTGGCACGTCTATCGCCGACGGAGACACAAGCCTACCGGCGCACGGTGGGCTTTGTCTTCCAGGACTTCAAGCTGATTCCCACCAAGACCGTGTTCGACAATGTGACGTTCGTGATGCGCGTGTTGGGCGTGCCCGTGGAACAGCAGCGGAAGCGAACCTATCAGGCCCTCAAGTGGGTGGGATTGCAGCATCGGTTGAACGCATTCCCGCTGGAGCTCTCGGGCGGCGAGCAGCAGCGCGTTGCCATCGCCCGTGCCCTCGTCAACGAGCCGCACCTCGTATTGGCCGACGAGCCGACCGGCAATCTCGACGCCGACCTGTCGCGCGACATCATGACCCTCTTTCGCGACATGAACGCCCAAGGCACGACCGTGCTCGTCGCCACCCACGATCGCGAGCTGATTCGGTCCGTCGATCGCCGGACGCTGTACCTCGAGCACGGGAAGCTGGTCGACCGACCGTGAGTGCCGCGCGCTATTCGTTCGACGAGGCCGTCGCGAGTTTGCGGCGCAGCGGACGGTCAGCCACGATCTCCATCGCCACTATCGCGGTGGCCTTCCTGACCCTTGGCGGGTTTCTGGTTCTGCTGACCAATGTCGAAGCGGCCGCCGCGCGTTGGGCCGAAGCGGCCGAAGTGTCCGTGTATCTCGAAGACACTCTGTCAGCCGAGTCGCGCGCAGCGATCGAGCAGGAGCTCCGCGCAATGGCGGCCGTGGCGGACGTGGTGTACGTGTCGAAAGATGATGCGCTTCGCCGCTTCCGCGAGGACTTCCCCGAGCTCTCGGATATCGCCAGTGGGCTCGACACCAATCCCTTTCCCGCATCGCTCGAAGTCCGTCTGCGTCCGGAGAACGCGACGGCCGACGGCGGCCAGTCGTTGGCCGCAATTGTGTCGGCCCAGGACGGGGTGGTGGACGTGCAGTTCGATCAACGCTGGCTCACGCGCGTGCTGGCGGCGGTCGCGGCCGTCCGCCTGTTCGGTCTCGGCATGGGCGCGGTTCTGCTGACCGGCGCGGCGTTTACCGTCGCCTCGGTCGTCCGACTGTCGCTCGTGGCCAGACGAGACGAGCTCGACATCATGGAGCTCGTCGGCGCTCCGTTTGCGTTCGTCCGAGGTCCGTTCATCGCCGAAGGCATGCTGCAGGGACTGGCGGGCGCGCTGCTGGCGCTGGCCCTGCTGCGCTTTGGCTATTCCATGGTGGTGGACCGAGTCGGCGCCGGCCTCACGGACTTGCTCGGTCCGAGGGGAACGGAGGCCGGATTATGGGCCTTTGTCGTTGACACGTCTCCAGAAACCCTTTTACACTGCCTACATATCCCCTGTGGTTGTCACTGGAACCTGCGCGTGTCCCGTCCGCGTGAATCGTGGCATGAGTCCCGGAGCGCGGACGCTCCGCCCGGACGCAGTGCGGCGAAGCACGAGGATGGCCCACTAGGCCAAGGAACCGTATGCCGCGATTCCTGACCGTTCGTCGTCCAGGTCAGCACCGTCCGTCGCCTCTCACAGAGTTCTACCGCGAAGAATTTCTGAAACATCAGCGATGCCTGCACGAGCAGCGTGAGTACTACTCGCCGCAGGCGATTCAGGGTGTCGAGGCGGCGCTCGTGCGCATCATCGCTCAGTTGGACAAGCTCTCCGCGAAGGAAGACGCCAATCTGGTTGTGGCCAGTCTCCTCAAAGAGTTCGACGTCGTGACCCGGCTCTCGACCTGGTCCGATCCCCACAACGTGCACTGACCATTTCCCTCGCTCAACGCCGCGACGACCTGGTCGCCATTCTGCGCGCGGGCATCGACCGCGCGGCTGCTTATCGTCTCCTCACTCGAGCGATCGCCGACAACAACACACGGGCCATTCTCGCCTCGCGCCCGCTCCATCTGGTCGCTGCCGGAAAAGCGTCGCACGGGATGATCACGGCGCTGGCAAACGCCGCAGACTTGACGATTGCCTCGGCCTTGGCTGTCGGAACCCAGGTCAGCGCGGAGCGGCCTCCGACAATCGAGTGGCTTGATGCCGGCCATCCGCTGCCCGACGAACGGAGCGTTGCGGCGGGAGTTCGCGCGCTCGCGGTCGCCAGGCGAGTCTTGCCGCACGAGCATCTGCTGCTGCTGCTTTCAGGTGGCGCATCGGCGCTTCTCGCCGCGCCGCTCGAGGGTCTCCGACTAGAGGACAAACAGCGTGTCATTCGTCTCATGCTGCACCGAGGTGCAGACATCCATGCCCTCAACACCGTGCGCAAGCACATGTCGGCGATCAAGGGCGGTCGGCTCGCCGCCGCCTGTCAGGGTACGACGTGGACGCTGGCCATTTCGGATGTCGTTGGCGACGACCTGAGCACGATTGGCTCGGGTCCCGGTGTGCCGGACACGACGACGTGGCAGAGCGCGTTCGATTTGCTGAACCAGTACGGAGCAGGCGAGGAACCGGTGCACGCTGTCGCCGATCTCTTCCGCCGCGGCATCGCGGGCGAGATCCCCGATACGCCCGGCCCTGACGACCCGGAGATGGCGCGCATTCATGCTCGCGTCATTGGCGGACGCGCCGACGCCGTCGAAGGCGCTCGGCTTGCTGCCGAGGCGCGTGGCTATCATGTGGTCGCGCTGCCGGAGCCGGTCATCGGCGAAGCACGGACGAGCGGTAATCAGTGGATCGATCGGCTCGTGGTGGTTGTCGCCGGCGTGCCCCGTCCCCTCTGTGTCTTGTCGGCGGGGGAGACGCGCGCTTGGCGACCTGATTCGCACCGGCCCGACCGACACCAACGTCGGCGATCTCCAGGCGCTGCTTCTCGGTTGATATGGACCTTGTCCGCTGGGACACCGCCCGGGAGCGAGCAGCAGCGCGGCGACCGCGGAACCGGGATACTCTTGAGATGAGACAACACGAAGGCCGCGAAGATCACGAAGAGAGACCTTGTTCCCTCAGTTCTCTTCGTGGCCTTCGTGATCATCGTGTTGTGCTGTTCTTGTCCGGCAGTCCCCAGCATCTATGGCTCCTCACGACGACCTTCTGCAACAGATTCGCCAGAAGGTGCATCACCCGGCGACGGCCCGTGAGCTGATGCGCGTCCTTCGGGTGCCACGCGAGGGCCGCCAGGCGCTCACGCGACAGTTGCGCGCGCTCGCCGATGCGGGCTCGCTCGTCATGGTCGGCGGCAACCGGTTCGGTCTGCCCGATCTCATGGACCTGGTCGTCGGTCGTTTCGAGGGTCACCCGTCCGGCTTCGGTTTCGTCATCCCGGAGCGGCCTGTCGAGGGCGTGCAGCGAGACATCTACGTCGGCGAGGCGAACGTTCGCGAGGCAATGCACGGCGATCGGGTCGTGGTGCGCATCGAGCGGCGCCGCGACGATGGCCGCGCAGAGGGGCAGATCGTCCAGATTCTCGACCGCCGATCCCGCACCGTCGTCGGCCGCTTCGAGGCGGGTGCTTCCGGTCTCGGCTACGTCGTGCCGTTCGACCGCCGACTGATCGCGGATATCCACATCCCGCGCGGCGACTCATTGGACGCCGCGCCTGGAGAGATGGTCACGGCCGCCATCACCCAGTGGCCCACTCCCTCGAGAGGCCCAGTGGGACAGATCGTACAGGTGCTCGGAGGCATCGACGAGCCCGGGGTCGATACCGAAATCATCCTGCGGAAGCACGCGATTCCCGACGACCACAACGCCGAGGCTGTCGCCGAGGCGCAACGCATCGGGTCGAGCATCAAGGAACGCGACATCCGCGGACGAACAGATTTTCGCGATCGGCCGGTGGTCACGATCGACGGGGAGCACGCCCGCGACTTCGACGACGCGATCTCCATCCATCGGCTGGCCAGCGGCAACTTCTGGCTGGGCGTGCACATCGCCGATGTCGCGCACTATGTCCGCGAAGGTAGCGCGCTCGATACCGATGCCTATGAGCGAGGAACCTCGGTCTATTTTCCCGAGCGAGCCGTCCACATGTTTCCGCCCGAGCTTGCGACGGGCGTCTGCAGTCTCAATCCTCACGTCGACCGCCTCGTCCAGTCATGTCTGATGGAGATCGACGCCCAAGGGCAGGTCGTGCGCTACGAGCTTCACGACGGCGTCATTCGCAGTACCGAGCGGATGACGTACACGGCGGTCAACGCCATCCTGACCGACAATGATCCCGCGTTCTGCGAGAAGTACCGCGCGCTCGTGCCCATGTTCGAGACCATGCACGAGCTTTTCGCGGTCTTGAACGGCCGGCGCCGGCGGCGCGGGGCGATCGATTTCGACATGCCGGAGCCCGAGGTCATCCTCGACGACGAAGGTCGCATCGAGAACATCGTCGCCTCGGAACGCAACATCGCCCACCGCATCATCGAAGAGCTCATGCTGCTGGCGAACGAGACGGTTGCCGGGCACCTCGAGTCGAAGGGCATGCCGGCGCTCTATCGCATTCACGAGCCGCCGGATCCCCTGAAGGTGCTGGAATTCGATGCCTTCGTCAGCTCGCTCGGCTTCGCCTTGGCGGCGCCGCCAGGAACCGTGCGGCCGACGGATTTCCAGAAGCTCGTCGAGAAGATTCGCGGCACTCCCGAGGAGAAGCCGATCGCCTTTCTGATGCTGCGGACAATGCAGAAGGCGCGTTACGACGCGATGAACGTGGGGCATTTCGGCCTGGCGGCGGAAACCTACACGCACTTCACGTCACCCATCCGCCGCTATCCCGACCTGGTGGTGCATCGTCTGCTGCGAGAGCTTCGGACCGGTCGTGTGACCGAGGATCGCAAGGAGGAGCTGGCGGAAGAGCTGCCCGAGGTCGGCCGGCACACCTCCGAGATGGAAAGGCGGGCCGACGAGGCCGAGCGCGAGCTGATGCAGTGGAAGAAGGTTCGGTTCATGGCCGACAAGGTCGGCGACCTCTTCGACGGCTACATCACCGGTGTCGCCCCGTTCGGCCTGTTCATCGAGCTGATCGATCATTTCGTGGAGGGTCTCGTCCACGTGTCGACGATGGCGGATGACTACTATCGGTATCACGAGCAGGGACACACGCTGTTCGGGGAAAGCACGAGGAAGACGTATCGACTCGGCGATCGCGTCCGCGTGCAGGTCGTCCGCGTCGATATGGATCGACGACAGATCGATCTCGGCTTGGCGGACGTGCTCGACCGGGTCAGGAAGGACGAGCGAAGCCGAGGGGCACCGCGCAGCCAGGCGCGACCGAAGAAGGGGGAACGCAAGGCGACGCCCGAGCAACGGCGGCGGGCGCGCAAGCAGCGGATGGGGAAGAAGGAGCGATCTGTGAGGAAACGGCGCTAGACCCGCCTCTCGGCGGGTGGGACCGGCCGTGCCGGTCAGACCGGCTGCGCCGGTGGGACCGCTCGCCTTCGCTCGCGGTGGGGAGAAGTTGCTCGTCGATCCGCCCGACCGCGAAGCGGTCCCACCCGAAGGGTCCTACCGGCGGAGCCGGTCCAAGGATCTCACTATGTCTCATATCGTCATCGGTACCGCCGGCCACATCGATCATGGCAAGAGCTCGCTCGTCAAAGCTCTGACCGGCACCGATCCTGATCGGCTGAAAGAGGAACAGGCGCGCGGGATCACCATCGAGCTGGGCTTTGCGCACATGGAGCTCGGCGGCCACTCGGTGGCGTTTGTCGACGTGCCGGGCCATGAGAAGTTCGTGCGGACGATGCTGGCGGGGGTGGGCGCGTCTCTCGAAGTGCAAGAGCTCGTCGCCGGATCGTTTCTCGAGCACGCACCAGTGGTCACCGTCTCCGCCCGTACCGGCGCCGGTCTCGACGAGCTGCGCGCGCGGCTGGCAAGCCAGGTCACCGAGCGCCGAACACGTCCGGATAGTGGCCACGCTCGGCTTGGTATCGACCGCGTGTTTTCGATGCAAGGATTCGGGACCGTGGTCACGGGCACGCTCATGTCGGGACGCGTGGCGATCGACGACGAGCTGGTACTCCTGCCCGGCGGCCAGACGGTGCGAGTGCGAGGGGTGCAAGTGCACGGACGCCGGCAGGTCGTCGCGACGGCCGGACAACGGACCGCGCTCAATCTGGGCGGCATCGACGTTGACGAGATCGTGCGCGGGCAGACGCTCGCATCTCCAGACAGTCTGACGGTCACGCGCCGCGTCGACGCCCTCATCGACCTACTGCCTTCAGTCAAGCCGCTGAAGCATGGCACCAGAGTGCGGTTTCACCAGGGCACGAAGGAAACGCTCGGCCGCGTGTCCATTGCCGGCGACGCGTCGGACATCGCTCCCGGGACGCGAGCGGCGATCCGGATCAGGCTCGAAGCACCCTCCGCACTGACGCGCGGCGATCGCGTCATCCTGCGTGCCTATTCTCCCCAGACGACCATCGCCGGAGGACGGGTGCTCGACCCCGATGCATCCACCTCCGCCATCCGCACACCCAAGGCGTTGCGGCGACTGGATCTCTTGTCGCAGCCAAGCGACAGGGATCGCGGTGCGCTCGCGCAACTGATTGCCGATGCCGGACCCGCCGGCTTGCGCATCCGCACGCTCGTCTCGCGCGGCGGCGTGCACGAGGGCGATCTCGCCGCCACCGTGAAGATGCTCACCGAAGGCGGCCGTGCCCTCTTCGCCGGCGAGCGGCTCGTGGACGCCAGCCGCGTCGAAGCGCTCTCGCTCGAACTCGTCCGGCTCGTCGAAGCGTTTCACCGCGCACAACCATTGGCCGACGGGATACCGCGGGAGGAGGCACGCGAGCGCGTGTTCGCGCGCGCCGATGCGGCGGTGTTCGAGCTCGTGCTGGCGCGGTTGGCGGCCGGCGGCCGCTTGATCGTGCGCGATCGAATCGCTCTCGTCGGCCATCGGCTGGCCTTGACCACGGACGAAGCACACGCCCGCGATGCCGTCGAGCACGCCTATCGGCGCGGTGGGTTGAAGCCGCCCGATCCGGCGGCACTCTCGGCGGAAGCGAAGCTGTCGCCCGAGCTGGTGGAGCGAATGACGACGCTGCTCGTGCGGCAAAAGCGTCTGATCCGTCTCGACACCTTACTCTTCCACATGGACGCGCTTGCCGGGCTCAAGCACGATACGCAGGCGCTCAAAGCCGCCGCGGCGGGCCGCCCGGCCACGGTGGACGTGGCGGCGTTCAAAGATCGGTACGGAGTCACGCGAAAGTTTGCAATCCCGCTACTCGAATGGCTCGATCGAGAGCGAGTGACGAAGCGGGTGGGCGACAGAAGGGTGGTGCTCTAGCTGCGCTTTTCGGACGGTTCTTCAGTCCCGTCTTTGACCGACGACTTGAAATTCTTGATCGCGGAACCGAAACCGCGCCCGATCTCGGGCAGCCGACTGGCGCCGAAGATCAGAATGATAATGGCCAGAATGATGAGCAATTCTGGAATTCCGATAGGCCCCATGGACGGCATCCTCCAATCGTCGCTGATCGCGACGACATCGGTGATCTTAGCACTAACCCCAGCGGCGCGCGGCGCCAGCCTTCCGGAAGGCCAATTTTCGAGTGCCGTACCGCAAGTTGAAGTCTACGCCTCGGTGGCGGACGCCGAAGGCCGTCCAGTCCAAGGGCTCACGCGAGGCGACTTCACGGTCCTCGAAGACGATCGACCGCAAGCCGTCACCGCGTTCGCTGCCGGTGAGTTCCCAGCCTCGGTCGCACTGGCCATCGACCGAAGCGTCAGTATGGCTGGCGCCCGTCTGACGGTGGCGCGAACCGCCGGGCGGGTCTTTGTCGCCTCACTTCGACCCGACGACCGTGCGATGCTCATTGGCATCGGCAGCGACGTCGAGTTGCTGGCACCATTGTCGGCCAATCGCGAAAGCGTCCTCGAAGCGCTCGACCATCTGGACGCGTGGGGGACGACGGCCCTCTACGATGCCATCGTGCAATCGATCGATCTCCTGGCCAACGGCCATGGTCGCCGTGCCATCGTCCTGTTGTCGGACGGAAACGACCGCTACAGCCGGGCCACTGCGCGCGACGTGCTCGAGCGGATCCGCCGATCCGACGTG
>JAIVJN010000116.1 GCA_020200025.1 Acidobacteriota bacterium
CTCCTGAAGATGCACGCCAACAAGCGTGAGGAGATCAAGGAGGTCTATGCGGGCGACATCGCGGCGGCCGTGGGCCTCAAGTCGGTGACGACCGGCGACACGCTGGCCGATGAAAAGAAGCCGGTGCTGCTCGAGTCGATGGATTTCCCCGAGCCGGTGATTTCGCTGGCGATCGAGCCGAAGACGAAGGCCGACCAGGAGAAGCTGGGTCAGGGCATGGCCAAGCTGATGGCCGAGGACCCGACCTTCCGCGTCAACACCGACGAGCAGACCGGGCAGGTCGTCATTCGCGGCATGGGCGAGCTGCACCTCGAGATCATCGTCGAGCGGCTGAAGCGCGAGTTCGGGGTCGAGGCCAGCGTCGGCAAGCCACAAGTGGCCTACAAAGAGACGCTCACCGCACCGGCGGAAGGCGATGGTCGCTTCGTGCGCCAGACCGGCGGTCGCGGCCAGTATGGCCACGCGAAGATTCGTCTCATCCCGCTACCTCCAGGTACGGGCTATCAGTTCGAGAACGACATTGTCGGCGGCTCGATCCCCCGGGAATACATCAAGCCGATCGACCAGGGCATTCAAGAGGCGCTCACCCGCGGCGTCCTCGCCGGCTATCCGATCGACGATGTGCGCATCGAGCTGTACGACGGATCGTTCCACGAGGTCGACTCGTCGGAGATGGCGTTCAAGATCGCCGGCTCGATGGCGTTTCAGGATGCGGCGAAGAAGGCGCGGCCGGTCCTGCTCGAGCCCGTGATGCGTGTGGAAGTCGTCGTGCCGAAAGACTACCTGGGCGACGTGATGGGCGATCTGGCGTCGCGCCGTGGCCGCATCCAGTCGCAGGAAGATCGCGGCGGCACACAGATCATCTCCGCGCGCGTGCCGCTCAGCGACATGTTCGGCTACGCGACGGATCTGCGGTCGCGCACGCAGGGCCGTGCGACCTACTCGATGCACTTCGACCGCTACGAGCAGGCACCCTCGCAGGTGAGCGAAGAAGTGATCGCGCGGGTGCAGGGGACGAAGTAGGGCACGGCGATTCAAGGCTTGGAGCCTTGGAGGCGTGGAGGCCTGGGAGGATGAACGTGGAAACGCACCCCAAGCCGCCAAGTCTTCAAGCCTCCAGGCCCACAGGATTTGAGAATGCTAGGCGACAAGATACGCATCCGCTTGAAGGCCTACGACGCGCGCGTGCTCGATCAGAGCACCGGGGAGATCGTGGAGACCGCCAAGCGCACGGGCGCGCGGCTGGCGGGACCGATTCCGCTGCCGACCGAGATCAACAAGTGGACGGTGCTGCGCTCGCCGCACGTGGACAAGAAGTCACGCGAGCAGTTCGAAGTGCGCACGCACAAGCGGCTCATCGACATCTTCGAGCCGACGCCGCAAACCGTCGACGCGCTGATGAAGTTGGACTTGCCAGCGGGCGTGGACGTCGAGATCAAGGCGTTCGGGAAAGAACACGGGAAATAGATTGCGGTGAGCGGAGCCCGAGATGGTCAACGGAATCATCGGCAAAAAAATGGGGATGACGCAGCTCTTCCTCGAGGATGGCACGCTCGCACCGGCGACCGTCCTCAAGGCAGGCCCGTGCATCGTCGTCCAGTTGAAGAGCGCGCAGGCGGACGGCTACGAAGCCGTGCAAATCGGCCTGGTCGAGGAGAAGCCGGCCAAGCCGACCAAGCCGCTCGCCGGGCACTACAAGAAGGCCAACGTGCCGCCGACGCGCATGTGTCGCGAAGTTGGTGTCGCGAAGGGCGGCGAGGCGCCGAAGACCGGCGAGCAAGTGCTCTGCTCGATCTTCAATACGGGGGAGCGTGTCGACGTCATCGGGACCAGTAAAGGGCACGGGTTCCAGGGCGTCGTGAAGCGGCATCATTTCCGCGGCGGCGGCAAGTCGCACGGCTCGATGTGCCATCGCGCGCCGGGGTCGATTGGCGGATCGTCGTATCCGTCGCGCGTGCTCCCGGGCATGCGGGCCGCCGGCCACATGGGCGTCGATCGCGTGACGGTGCGCAATCTCAAGGTGCTGAAGATCGACACCGAGAACAACCTGATCGTGGTGCGCGGCGCCGTGCCGGGGGCGGCGGGCGGCTATGTGATGATTCGCAAGGCCGTGGCCGCCAAGCCCGAGCCGAAGCCGCAACTGCAAGAGAAGCCGAAGAAGGGCAAGAAGTAATCGAAGATTGCAGATTTGCGGATTGACCATGACCCTTGACGTCGTAAACGCGCACAACGAGAAAGTCGGCTCGCTCGATGTGAGCGACGAGCTGTTCGGCGGCCGGGTGAAGGCCGATTTGATTCACGCCTCGGTCGTGCGTGCGAACGCGGCCGAGCGACGGGGCACGCACGCAACCAAGACGCGCGGTCTCGTCAGCGGCAGCGGCAAGAAGCCGTGGCGGCAGAAGGGCACCGGCCGAGCGCGCGTGGGCGAGATTCGTAATCCGCTCTGGCGCAAGGGCGGCACCGTGTTCGGCCCACAGCCGAGAAGCTACGACTACAAGCTGCCCAAGAAGGTGGAGAAGGGCGCGCTCCGTGCCGCGCTCGCCGCCAAGCTGCAGGACGGTGAGGTGCTGGTGGTCGAGGCGCTGACCGCCGACGAGGTGAAGACGAAGGTGGCGACGGCGTTGCTGCGCACGCTGGGCATCGATCGGAAGGCGCTGCTCGTCGACGTGCAACCGGACGAGAAGTTTGCCCTCTCGGTCCGTAACGTCGCCGGCGTGCGCCTACTCGCGACCAACCGTGTCACCGCGCGGGACATCATTTCCACGCGCAAAGTCGTGGTCACAAGGGCCGCGCTCGAGAAATTGCAGCAGGTGTTGGCGTAGTGGGGCCGGCCCACCAAGGCCGGCCACGTACGTAGGGGCCGCCCTTTAGGGCGGCCCGAGAGATCGAACGATGAAACTCACCGACGTCATACGCCGCCCGCTCATCACCGAGAAGACGACGATCCTGCGCGAGGACGGCCGGACGATCGTGTTCCAGGTGGCGCGCGGGGCGAACAAGATCGACATTCGGCGCGCCGTCGAGCAGTTGCTCGGCGCGAAGGTATCGGATGTGCGCACCGCGCAGGCACACGGGAAGATGAAGCGTCAGGGGAAGTTCGTGGGACGCCGCTCGGATTGGAAAAAAGCCTACGTCACGCTCAGAGTCGGCGAGAAGCTTCCGGAGTTCCTCGAGGGAGTCTGACTCCAAGGATAGAGAGATGCCTATTCGCAAGTACAAACCGACGTCGCCCGGACGGCGGCAGATGACGGTGCAGACCTTCGACGATCTCACGTCCGTCGAGCCGTACCGGCCTCTCACCGAGACCCTGAAGCGCACGGGCGGCAGGAATAACACGGGTGAGGTGACGTCGTGGTGGCGCGGCGGTGGGCACAAGCAGCTCTACCGCATCATCGACTTCAAGCGCGACAAGAAGGACATTCCCGGCAAGGTGTCGACCATCGAGTACGACCCGAACCGCTCGGCGCGGATCGCACTGGTCACCTACGCGGACGGCGAGAAGCGTTACATCCTGCAGCCGCTCGGCCTCAAGGTGGGTGACACGGTGATTTCGGGCGAGCGCGCCGATATCCTGCCGGGCAACACGCTGCCGCTGAAGAACATTCCGCAGGGCACGATGGTGCACAACGTCGAGCTCAAGGTGGGCAAGGGCGGGCAGATGGCGAGAAGCGCGGGGGCGGCGGTGCAAGTGGTGGCGAAGGAAGGCGACTACTGCACGCTGAAGATGCCGTCGGGCGAGCTTCGCAGGGTGTTGGTCGACTGTCTGGCCACGATCGGGCAAGTCGGCAACATCGATCACGAGAACGTGACGATCGGCAAGGCCGGCCGCAGCCGCTGGCTGGGCAAGAAGCCGCACGTGCGCGGCGTCGCCATGAACCCGATCGATCATCCGCTGGGCGGCGGCGAGGGGAAGACGTCGGGCGGCCGGCACCCGGTATCGCCGTGGGGCGTGCCGACCAAGGGCTACAAAACCCGCAACCGCAAGCCGAGCGACAAGTTCATCGTCCAGCGCAGACGGAAGTAGGGCGGGGCCTTTCGGCCCGCCTGGCGCGCCACAGGTTGTCCGGCGCCCCGTAAAGGGGCGGCCCACGAAGAGCGAAGAGCGAGATATGAGTCGTTCACTGAAAAAGGGACCGTTCGTCGACACGCCGCTACTCGAGAAGGTGGAGTCGATGAATCGCGCGAACGAAAAGCGCGTGATCAAGACCTGGTCACGACGCTCCACCGTGATTCCCGAGATGGTCGGGCACACGCTGGCAGTGCACAACGGCCGGAAGTTCGTCCCGGTGTATATCACCGAGAACATGGTCGGGCACAAGCTGGGCGAGTTTTCGCCGACGCGGCAGTTCAAGGGGCATGCGGCCAAGTCCGACAAGGCCGCGGCTGCCACGCCGCCGGCGGCCGGGAGAGCGTAATCATGGTCGTGGCGCACGCAACGGCCAAGTACATCCGCACGTCGGCGCAGAAGGCCGGGCTGGTGCTGGCGCTCGTGCGCGGCAAGGATGTGAACCGCGCGCTCGCGGCGTTGCAGTTCAGCCGCAAGGCGGTGGCTCGGGATATTGCGAAGGTGATTCGCTCGGCCGTGGCCAACGCGCAGCAGCAAGACGCATTTGGCGGGGACGTCGAGCGGTTGTTCGTTTCGAAGTGCTTTGCGGGCCAGGGCCCCTCGATGAAGCGCGTGCGGCCCGCGCCGATGGGCCGGGCGTTCCGCGTCGTCAAACGGACGGTGCACCTGACGGTGGAAGTGACGGAGCGACCGCAGGTGATCCAGGCCATCGAGGCGGGATCGACCGGCGGCACTCGTAAGCGGGCCGTCAAGCGGCCCACGTCCGAGTAGTTGCGGTGGCGGGTTCCGCTTTCGCTGAAGCTGCGGCGAACCGCCCGAGACACGGCTGAGGCGGCAGGCCGCCCAAGAGGAGACACTGTGGGCCAAAAGGTTCACCCGTACGGGTTTCGGCTCGGGTTCAACAAGACCTGGAAGTCGCGCTGGTTCGCGGACAAGGATTACGCCGCGCTCCTGCACGAGGATCTCGGCCTCAAACGCGAGCTGAAGAAGCGGTTTCAGCATGCGGGCGTCGCAAAAGTCGAGATCGAGCGAGCCGCCAACAAGCTGAAGATCGACATCCATACCTCCCGACCCGGCATCATCATCGGGCGCAAGGGACAAGAGGTCGATCGGCTGAAGCAGGAGGTCCAGAAGCGGACCAAGCGTGATGTGTTCATCAACATCCAGGAGATCCAAAAGCCGGAGCTCGATGCGCAACTCATCGCCGAGTCGGTTGGTATGCAGCTCGAGAAGCGCGTGGCGTTCCGCCGCGCGATGTGCAAGGCCGTCGAATCGGCGCTGCGCTTCGGCGCGCGGGGAATCAAGGTGCGGGTGTCCGGACGGCTGAACGGCGCCGAGATGAGGGAATGAGGGACTGCCCAGCAGTCCCACATGCTTTGACTCCTACGGTCCCGCATTCCTCATTTCGGAGCTCGCTATGTTGATGCCCAAGAAGGTCAAATACCGAAAGCAGCAGCGTGGCCGCATGCGAGGCAAAGCCTGGCGCGGCAGTGCGGTCGCCTTCGGTGATTTCGGGCTGAAGGCGCTCGAGCCCTGTTGGATGACCGATCGCCAGATCGAGGCGGCGCGCGTGGCCATGACACGCTCGGTCAAGCGCGGCGGCAAGGTGTGGGTGCGTATCTTTCCGGACAAGCCCATCACGAAGAAGCCGCAGGAAACGCGCATGGGGAAGGGCAAGGGTGCACCCGAAGGATGGGTGGCCGTGATCAAGCCCGGCCGCATCCTGTTCGAGATGGAAGGCGTGCCCGAGGTCGAAGCTCGTCGCGCGATGGAGCTGGCTGCGGCGAAGCTGCCCATCAAGACGCGGTTCGCCACCCGCTTCGCGCAGGAGACGTCGTCATGACGGCCGTCGAGCTGAGAGATCTCGATGTCGAGGCCCTGAACGCGAAGTCACGTGAGCTCGACGATCAGTTGTTTCGCTTGCGAATTCAGAAGTCGATGGGACAACTCGAGGCCCCCGGCAAGGTGCGGCACGTACGACGCGAGCTGGCACGGGTGAAGACAGTGCTCCAGGAAAAGGCGAAGCAGGCATGAGCGTCAAGGCCGAGCTGCAAGGTGTGGTCGTGAGCGACCGCATGCAGAAGAGTGTGGTCGTAGCCGTCGAGCGGCGCGTGCAGCACGCCGTCTATGGCAAGACCCAGAAGCGGACGTCGACGTTCCTCGCGCACGACGAGCAGGACGCGGCAAAAGTGGGCGATCGCGTCGCGATCATGGAGACGCGTCCGATGAGCCGCCGTAAACGGTGGGCGGTGACGCGGATCCTGGAAAAGGCGCCAGAGGTGTAGCGGTCGGCCGGTCTGGAGGCCGGCCGCCACAGCGGAGCACTGAAATGATCCAAATGCGATCGATTCTCGACGTCGCCGACAACTCGGGGGCGCGCCGGGTCTCGATGATCAACCCGATCGGCGGATCCACGGGCCGGTATGCGCGACTGGGCGATGTCATCACGGCAAACGTGAAAGAAGCCTCGCCCGACTCGAATATCAAGAAGGGTCAGGTGGTGAAGGCGGTCGTGGTGCGCGTGCGCAAGGAGCAGCGCCGCAAGGACGGCAGCTACATCCGCTTCGATCGCAACGCGGTCGTGCTCATCAACGATCAGAACGAGCCGATCGGCACGCGCGTGTTCGGGCCGGTGGCGCGCGAGCTGCGCGAGCGGCGATTCATGAAGATTATCTCGCTCGCGCCCGAGGTGCTCTAGTGGCGTGGATGGTCGCCGATTCGCAAGAACGACCAGGTGGTGGTCCGCACCGGCAAGGACCGCGGCAAGCGTGGACGTGTGCTCAAGGTCATTGCCGACACCAACCGGCTGGTCATCGAGGGCGTGAACCTGATCAAGCGGCACACTCGACCCAACCCGCAGAAGAACATCAAGGGTGGGATCATCGAGCGCGAGTCGTCGATTCACGCCTCGAACGTGATGCTGCTCGATCCCGAGACCAACAAGCCGACCCGCGTCGGCCGCAAAGTGCAGAGCGACGGCCGCAAGGTGCGGATCGGCCGGAAGAGCGGCGCCGTGGTGGACAAATGAGCAAGATGACGCGGTTGCGCGAGCGATACGTCACGGATGTCGTGCCGGCGCTCCAAAAGGAATTCGGCTATACGAGCGTGATGGCCGTGCCCCGGATCACGAAGGTCGTCGTGAACATGGGCTTGGGCGACGCGACCCAGAACGCCAAGGTCGTCGACGTCGGCGCCGACGAGCTCGCCCGCATCACCGGGCAGCGCGCCGCCGTCCGCCGCGCGAAGAAGTCGATCGCGCAGTTCAAGGTGCGGCAAGGCATGCCCATCGGTGCGATGGTCACGCTTCGGGGCGAGCGGATGTACGAGTTCCTCGATCGGTTGATGAACATTGGCCTGCCCCGCGTGCGCGATTTTCGCGGCGTGTCGCCCAAGGGCTTCGACGGCCGCGGCAACTATACGCTCGGGCTCAAAGACCAGTTGATTTTTCTCGAGATCGACTACTTGAAGGTCGACAAGGCGCGTGGCATGAACGTCAACGTGGTGACGACGGCGCGAACCGACGAAGAAGCGCGGAAGCTGCTGCAGCTCATGGGCATGCCGTTTCGGGCGAACTAGAGAGTGCAAAGTGCAGAGTGCAAAGTGCAGAGTGCGGGGAGCGAGAGTCGAGCGTTCAGCTTTGCACTTTGAACTTTGCACTTTGCACTGACAGCGGGCCGAAGGCCCAGGGGAGAAAGCGTGGCGACGACGGCGAAGAAGGCTCGTGAGTTGAAGACGCTGAAGTTCAAGGTGCGCCATCGCAACCGCTGCCGGCGCTGCGGGCGGCCCCGCGCCTACCTCCGGAAGTTCGCCCTGTGCCGGCTGTGCTTCCGAGAGCTCGCCCTGAAGGGCGACGTCGCAGGCGTAACGAAGAGTAGCTGGTAGATGAGCGTCGGCCGGTCTAAAGACACCCCAGCGCGGAGCCGCGCCGGGGGCCCCGTCAGGTCGGCCGCTACGAGCGCTGGATATGTAGGGGCCGCCCTTCAGGGCGGCCCAATCGAGGGCGACTGGAATATGACTGATCCGATTGCCGACATGCTCACCCGGATCCGCAACGCCGTGGGCTCGCGACACAACCGTGTCGATCTGCCGGCGTCGAAGCTGAAAACCGAGATCGCCAAGATCCTGCAGGACGAGGGGTACATCGCCGGCTTCAAGATGGTCGAGGAAGCCGCGGAGCGCCCAGGCAAGTTGCCGCGGCAGGTCATCCGGCTCTTCCTGAAGTATGGGCCGGGGGGCGAGCGCGTCATCACGGGACTGGAACGAGTGAGTCGCCCCGGTCGCCGTGTCTACGCCGGACGCGACGATGTGCCGCCGGTGCTCGGCGGCCTCGGCGTGAACATCCTGACGACGTCCCGCGGCGTGATGACGGGACGCTCGGCGCAGAGGATGGGCGTCGGCGGGGAAGTGCTGTGCAACGTTTGGTAATACGGCGGCAGGCGGCAGGCGAAGAAAGGGTCGCGAAGCGACTCGATCTGCAATCTGAGTTCTGAAATGGTTTAGCGATGTCGAGAATTGGCAAGAAACCTATAGCGATTCCCAAGGGTGTGACCGTCAAGGTCGACGCGGGCGGCGTGGACGTGAAGGGGCCGAAAGGCGAGCTCCGCCAGCCCCTGCCACCTGGAGTGATCGCCGCGGTCGAAGACGGCACGCTCGTCACCCGCAAGGTGAGCGAGAACCGCGAGTATGACAAGTTCCACGGCCTGGCGCGGAGCCTGGTCAATAACGCCGTCGTGGGTGTGACCGATGGCTGGAAGAAAGAGCTCGACATCGTCGGCGTCGGCTACCGCGCAGAGGCGAAGGGCAAGCAGGTCGTCTTGGCGCTTGGCTATTCGCACCCGGTGGTGTTCGAGATTCCGCAGGGGATCGAGATCGCCATCGAGAAGCAGACCCACATCACGGTCACTGGTGTGGATCGGCAGCTCGTCGGCCAAGTGGCCGCCAACCTGCGGCGGTTACGCAAGCCGGATCCGTATCAGCAGAAGGGCGTTCGCTATACGGGCGAGGTTTTGAAGAAGAAAGCCGGCAAGACTGGCGCGTAGCGCCATTGGTGATCGACGATGGGCGAGTGATGATTGCTCGGCACGGGTGGTTGAGTCATGAGGATTAAGACCAAGGAAGATCGGCGCGACCGGATCAAGTTCCGCATTCGCAAGAAGGTGCGCGGAACCGCGGAGCGGCCGCGCATGAGCGTCTTCCGCAGCGTGTCGCACATCTACGTGCAGGTCATCGACGACATGGCTGGCACAACGGTGGCGGCGGCCTCGAGCGTTGAGCCGGCGGTGGCCGGCCGCTTGGCCGAGGGCGCGCGTCCAGGTAATCGGAAGGGCGCGGAGGTG
>JAIVJN010000348.1:0-4140 GCA_020200025.1 Acidobacteriota bacterium
ACTCGGCACATTCTCATAGGCGATGAACTGTGTGCAGTTCTTCTGCATCACCTGGCTCGTGAACGCGCGGCCGCCGACGACAAACACCTTCTTGTCGTACTGCTTCAGCTTCTCCACCAGCGTGATGAAGTCGCTGTCGCCGCCGACGATAACGAACGCGTTGATGTGGTCGTGGGTGAAGGCCATCTCGAGCGCATCGAGCGCCAGGTTGATGTCGGCACCGTTCTTGTCACCGCCCGGTGTCATAACGCGTTGGACGAGCCGCACGGCGTGCTGCGACATCGCGCGCCCGTGATCGCCGGCGCGTTTCCAGTCGCCGTAGGCGACCTTCGTGATGATCTCGCCATGCTCCTTGATGGCTTCGAGTACGGCGCCCACATCGAAATGGAGGCCGAGAGTGGTCTTCACACCGATCTCGACATTGTCGAAATCGATGAAGACCGCGATTTTCAAGCGTTGCTCTGACATAGTGTCCTTTGTCGGCTTGGAGGCTCGAGGGCTTGGAGGCTTGGAGAGTGCTTACGCACGCCTCCAGGTCTTCGAGCCTTCAGGCTCCAGGCCTTCTAAAATTGAAAATAGATGAAATCCAGCGACACCTGGCTCCGAAGCACGAGGGTCGAGGTGACCAGCGCTCCGGCGGTCGCCATCTGGGCGCCGGCGAACCCGAGGTCGTCAGCGCGGGGTTGTAGCCAACGGACGGGGCGCCACTGCCGCTCGCGCGCCGCCGCCCACACGTCATCGATCACGAGAGGGACCGCCCACGTGGCGGCCAGTGCGAAGAGATAGAGGCCGATGGCCCGCTCGCTCGAAGTGCTGTCGAACGGTGACAGGCGCAGGTGGCGAAGCAGGAAGTCGGCATCGGTATCGCGGAAGAACAGCCATCCCGCCATCATCAGCGTGAAGGTGAGCGCAATCTGCACGAGAGCGAGCGGGCCCGGCCAATGCTCCGGCAGTCGGAGCCTGCATCCAAAGGCCCGCGAGACGAGCACCAGCGTGCCGTGATAGAGCCCCCAGAGCACATAGTTCCAGTTTGCTCCGTGCCACAATCCCGAGACGAGAAACGTGGCGAGCAGATTGATCTCGCGTTGCAGCGCCGGCACGCGGTTCCCGCCAAGTGGGATGTAGACATAGTCGCGGAACCACGTCGACAGCGAGATGTGCCAACGGCGCCAGAAATCGGTCGGGCTGTGCGCGATGTACGGATGGTTGAAGTTGAGGACCAGCGTGAAACCAAACCATCGCGCCACCGCCCGCGCGATATCCGAGTATGCGGAGAAGTCCGCGTAGATCTGGATCCCAAACGCGAAGACGCCCGCCCAGAGCATCTCGAAGGACGGGTCCTCGTGCGCGAAGACGCGGTTGGCAATGAGACCCACGTTGTCGGCGATCACCAGCTTCTTGAAGAATCCCCAGGCCGCCAGCACAACGGCGCCTCGTGCCGCTGCAGCCGAGAAACGTCGCGGCTGTTCGACCTGGACCAGCAGATTGTGAGCCCGCATGATCGGCCCGGCCACCAGGTGGGGAAAGAAGGCGACGAACAACGCGAAATCGACGGCGTTGCGCCGGGCACGCGTCTCGCCTCGATAGACATCGACCGTGTAGCTCAGCGCCTGGAACGTGTAGAACGAGATGCCCGCCGGCAACAAGATCTCGAGCAGCGGCGGCGACACGGTGAGCCCGACCGAGCCGAGCACGGTGTGCACGTTGTCGACGAAAAAATTGAAGTACTTGAAGAACCCGAGCATGCCCAGATTCACGATGAGACTGGCCCACACGTAGCGGCGTTTCCGCAGCGGATCGTCCTCCATCCGCCGCGCCGCCCAGAAGTCGACGGTCGTTGACGCGAGCATCAGCAGCACGAACCACGGGTGCACCCAGCCGTAGAACAGGTAGCTCGCCGCCAGCAGGAAGACGTTCTGTTCGCGATGCGCCAGACGCCAATAGATCGTCGTCGTGACGATGAAGAAGACCAGGAAGCCGATGGAATGAAAGATCATCGGAACAGCGGATCCATCCGCCGCCTGAACATCTCCGTGTAGCGGCGGCGATCGGCGATGTGGTCGCCGTCGCGGTAGAGGTCGAGCGTCATCTCCGGATCGCCCGTGTCGTCGTGAAACAGGGCGCCCCTTGCCTCCAGCCACACGCGCAGGTCGGCGACATAGCGCTTGAGCGCCGGTGACTCCGCGGGCGGACGGCGACCTTCGGGCCGCCGTTGCACGCGGACGAAGCACACGCGGATGTCGTGCGCCGCCGCAAGATTCATGATGAGCGGCAGCACAGAGGTCGGCAGGTCGCGCGCGAAGTCCGCGGCGTCGGCCGTGGAGATGTCGGCGCCGGCGTCATGCCGCAGGTGCTCGATGCCGAACGTGGCTTCGGTTTCTGCCTCGAATGTCGCGCGCCCGACCGGATTGGGATAGCGCCATGTCAGATACCAGCGGCGCACGAGCGGCGACATCCAGGCGCTGGCGACATCGAGCTGGTAGGTCTTCGTGATCCAGGCGTGCGCGCGCCGCCAGAGGCCGCGACGCCGCGCCGCCACCACCGTATCGAGCTCGGGCTCGCGCTCGAGCGCCACCCAATCGAGGACGTTGCCGTACAGACTCTCGAGGCGAAAGAACGTGTCCGTCAGATTGGTGTCGCGAAAGAAGAAGAACACGGCGCGCGGACGGCTGCCGCTCGCGACGAGCTGATTCTTGAACGCCAGATACCACCACGCCGGACCGGTGGCGGCGTGATAGAGGAAGGCCACGGTCTCGTCGTGCGTCGTGGACAGGCTGCCGAGATGGGTGGGGTCGATTCGCGTGCCGAGCATCGAATCGCCGATGAACACCCAACGAGGGTCGCCGTATTGCAGTTCAGCGACCGTGTCGGATCGGAACGGCTGATGGTGCACGCGCATCTCGAGCGCTGGTAGGTAGCCTTCTGATGGGACCTCGGGCAGCACGAGACGGTTGAGCGCGCGCAGCGACAGTGGCGAGACGACCAGCGCCACGAGCATGAGGACCAGGTATGAGCGCGGCCCGACCGAACGAAGCGCGCGCGGACGGGCCGCGGCAATCGATTCTGTAACGTTCACTGCGCAGGTGACGGAGCAGCCTCCGCGCACCGGCCCACCCTGCCTTCACGCGCGCGGGCGGGTGTCGGCGGTGGGACAAGCTGGCCCCAGTGGAATGTATGTTCGATATGTGAAGGGCCCGTTCCGTAGGAACGGTCCGGAAGTTCTGGCCGAGCGACGCCGCCGACCACTTCACTTTTCGTTGATACGCTCCACTAGAAGCCGC
Organism: Acidobacteriota bacterium; assembly: GCA_020200025.1. Lineage (GTDB taxonomy): Bacteria > Acidobacteriota > Vicinamibacteria > Vicinamibacterales > UBA2999 > JAIVJN01. Next base: position 3,282 of record JAIVJN010000348.1, read on the forward strand.
AGGCGCTCGAAGAGCGCCGCGCGCCAAGGCTGGAATGAGTATACCCGAGCAGGTTGCCGCTGCGCAGCCGCATAGGCGGCTCGGCTCCGCCCGCGGGAGGAGCGGCTCCGCTGGGAGGACCGCGCTCGGCGCGGTAAGGCGTGATCAATCCCACGGCCAGCAAGGCGAGCCGTCCCACCGGTCAGATTGGAACCGGTCCCACCCACCGCGAAGCGGGAGCCCGCGCCGAAGAGCCGAGCCCCCTAGCAGCTTCCGAACCAGGGCAATCTGGCCGGCGTGATACACCGAGTGGTGCACCAAGCCGTGCAGCGTCAGATACTTCGACAGGCCAATCCCGGTCGCCCGATCGCGCCCATCGTCGTCACGGCCGGCGCCTGGCACAGGGTCGTCGGTGCGATGGTCGATGACGGGCTCGTCGAGCACCGCGACGTCGAGCCTGCGCACCGCCCCAGCCAGCCGGCGATGCGCCTCGAACATCGCCGCTTGGTCGTGGGTTCCAGCGCTCGGCTGACACCTCGCCGACGGGAGGCCAGTCGGCCGGATCGGGCTCCTGCGCGGTACGGCCCCCCAGCCTCGCCCGCACCTCGTCGGCCCAGCCCGTCATGTGCAACACGAGCTCCCAGACACTATGACCGTTCGCCCCGGGGTGTCGCGCGGCCGCCTCCGCCGACAGCCCATCCAGCAGGCGCGCCACATTGGAGCCGTGCCAGGGATCCGCCCGTCATGACGCGGTCGAGCAGCTCGGCAATATTGTGCGTTTCCATACGGCACACTCGTTGCAGTTTGGTTCCACGGAGCAACGATGATGTCACCCAACCGTCTCGTCAAGAGGTCATTTCGCGTCGCCGCTGCCGTGGTG
>JAIVJN010000348.1:4219-9604 GCA_020200025.1 Acidobacteriota bacterium
AGACAATCCCTACGCCCAATACGAGTTGGGCATGGCCGTCGCCAAGCAGGACGACCACGGGCGCGCCGCCGACGCGTTTGCCCGCGCCGCCGAACTGAAATCGGACTTTGCCTACGCCCACTACTATGCCGGCCTCGAGTATCACCGGGCCAAGCAGATGGGCAAGGCGGGCGACCACTTCCGCGCGTTCCTGGAGCTGGCGCCGAACGCGCCAGAACGCGGTGCGGTCACGTCTCTCATGCGCAGCCTACGAGGCTAACACGGCGCGTGGCGGGCGGCTCTAAAGGGGCCGCTCGCCCTCGTGAAACGCCCACGCGCTCTAGAATATTTGTCCGATACCGAAGTACCAACGGCCGTTCAGAAAACCGCTGCCCCGCCCCACAGGAATGCTCGACACGGGTATGCCGTAATCGACGCGTAAGAGCGCGAACGGCGTGTTGACGCGCAGCCCGAAGCCATAGCCAAGCTCGAGATCGCCAAGTGAGAGCTCCGCGCGCGTGCCCCAGACGTTGCCGGCATCGAGGAACCCCACGCCGGCCAGGCGCCAGAACATCGGAAACCGTACCTCCTGATTCAAGATGAGCAGCGAGGCGCCGCCGCGCGGTCGATTGAAGAGATCCAGCGGCCCAAGCGCGTCCTGCGAATACCCCCGCACCGTCGTCGCACCGCCCGCGAAGAATCGATCCAGGAACTGAATGTTGGTGAAGCGGTACGATGTTCCGACGCGAGCTGCCGAGGCGAGCACGACGGGACCGACGTTCTGATAGAAGAACTGCTGCACCAAGAGCTTGGTGCTCGAAAAATCTGAACCGAGACTCTGCGCCGCCTTGTCGAGATTGACAGACGAGAAAAATCCCGTGTGGGCGTTGAAGGGATCGTTGCGACGATCGATGTAGAAGGCCGATCGAATCCTTCCGCTGCGGCCCACTTCGTCGAGCGGGTCGGGGCCGCCGGGCACCGTAATCGGATTCGGCTCGAACAGTCGCGTGCGCTCGTATCGATAGCCGTAGGTCATCTCCGCGGAGCGGAACGGGCGCCATCGTTGTTCCAGGCTGAGCCCGCGACGTTCGGTAATCGTCTCGAAGAATTCGGTCGGCTGATCGTGTTCGCGCACGCCAAACAAGAACAGATTCGACCGGACCGGCAAGGTGAAGAACGACCCGTTCGAGGCAAAGAGACTCGTCGCCTGCCGCTCGCGCTGCGCGCTGACCGCCACGCCCCCGGTGACGCCGCGGCCGAAGAGATTCTGATTCTGCAGATCCCCCAGGATGCCGAAACCGTCCTGCCTCGTGCCCGTGGTCGCGTCTTCGTCATCGTCGGCGCGCTGGTCGCGGTACTGGAGACCGTATCGCGCCCGCCACGCGGGATACTCGACGACGCGCACGACGGCGCGCACGGGTTGAATGTTGGCCGCCTGGTCTTCGGGCGTCGGCTCCATCGGCACGGGCTCGATGTCGACCTGGCGGAACACGTTCGTGTCGTACATCCGCTTGCGTGACTGCGACCATTGCGCGAGATCGACCGGCTGACCCACACGCAGCCGGAGCGCGCGGCGAATGACGCCTTCGCGCGTGCGGATGACGCCTTCGGTCGAAATCGCCCGCAGGATCTGCTGCGCTCCTTCCTCGACGGTGAAGTTGAGGGTGACGCTCGGCGAGCGTGCGTCGACGTCCGCACGCGAGTCGACCCGCACGTCGTTGAATCCTTGCCGCCGATACTGGCGCTCGAGCTCGGCGGCGACGCGGTCGACGGCGGCCCGGTCGTAGGCCGAGCCGATCGTGAGCGCGCGCACGACTTGCTCGGCCGACGCACGCCGCGGTTCCGAGACGCCGGTCACGTTGACGGCGCTGACCGTATATGCCGGCCCCTCCTCGAGGAGCACGATCAGGACGCCGGTATCGCCCTCGACCGTCGCTTCGCCGGCTGTCGCCCGAACGGCCAGATAGCCTTGCTCGCGATAGAACGCCTCGATGGCGTCGGTCAACCGTGGCGGATCGAGCCAGCCCTCGACTTGCAGGCCAGCCGCGGTCACGACCGTCTCGAGACGGTCCTCGTCGAACGACTGGTTCCCCGAGAACCGCAGCACATGGCGCGCCACCTGGCTTCCGGGCGCGACCGTCACCCGCACTTCTTTCTCGTCGGGCGTCGAGACGGAGACCTGCGCGTCGACCGTACTGCCGATGTAGTCCTCGGCGAAGAGGTGACGCCGGATGCGGCTCTCGATTTCCTCGAGCAGGAACTGGTCGAAGATGATGCGCGTCCACGCGTCCTCGAGCTCCCGTACGAGGTCGTCGTGCAGTGGGTGCCCCTCGATGACGAGTCGGGTGCGCGGACCACGCTCGATTTGATACTCGAGCGCGACGGTCGATTCGTCGGTGCTTTCGAGCCGGCGGGCGCGCACACGAACCTCGTAACGGCCCTGGTCGATGTAGCGCTTGCGGATATCGTCGACATCACGCTGCCAGGTGTGGAAGTCGAAGCGGTCGCCCTCGTCGAGCCGGAGCTCGCTAAGGATCTCGGCCGCCGGACGTCCCGGCGTCCCGAGGATGCTGATCTGAGTGATGCGCGGCTGTGGCGACGACGTCGTCGTCGTTGTCCCGCCCCCACCGAACGTGATCTCGTGGCGAACCGAGATGGAGCGGTCGATGTTGTCGCGCGACGTGACGCGGATCTCGACGTTGCGACGGGGTTTGTAGCTGACAATGGCCGAGAGCGCGCCGCTTTCGCTGAGGCTTTGCGACACGATCAGCTCGACCTCGGGCCCGAGCCGCTTGGCGAGCGTCAGCCGTGCCGACGGATCGGTCTCGGTCGCGATGAGCGTGGGGTCGGCTCTGAGCTCGTTGGTGTCGAAACCGCGCTCGATGCGGAGCGCATCGAGGCCGAGCGCGCGCCCCGTGACGCCCAACAACTCGCCGGAGAGCAGCGTCAGCGCCTGTTCGTCGCCAACCAGGCCGCCAAAGAGCGCTTCGCGGGCTTCGCGGTCCGACACGCTCGGATCGGCAGACCGCACTTCGGTCTTGAGGTCGGCGACCGTACCGCTCAGGGTCAGAATGACGTCGCGGCCGCCGACCACCGCCCGCGCTTCGACGTCGATCTCGGGCTCGAGCCGAACGGGGTTCGTGAAGCTGATGGCGCCGCGCTCCACGTAGAACGTGTTGCCCGCGATATAGATTTGGCCGCCCTCGCGCAACGTCACGCGTCCCGTCAGCCCGGGCGTCGCTGCCGTCCCCACGACACGAATGGCCGCTCCCGCCTCGATGCGTCCGTAGTTGTTGTCGATGCGCAAGTCCTCCTCGGTGACGACGAACAGGTTGAGCCTGAGCGCATCGCGCCACGACGGACCATTCTCCGCCGCCGCCGGCGGACGCGAGCGGCGCGCCGCGGCCAACGCGGCGATGCTGACCGGCTCGGTATAAGCGCTTCGCTCGATGCGGACGTCGCCACCGAGCACCCACCCCTCTTTTTCCGGCGTCAAGATCAGCAGCGCACTGACCTCGCTTTGGAGATCGTCGGGAAATTCCAACGCCACACGCTGAAGCTGAGCGACGAGTTGACCGCCGGCAATCGAGGCGCCCTCGAGCGTCAAGCGACCATCGAGGGAGAGGTCGCCGCCATTGGCAGTGCCCGTCACGCCATCGAAGTTGATGCTGCGACCATCGAGCACGATGGCACCGTTGACCTGACCGATGACGATGCGCGGATCGCGGATGGCCAAGCCGGCGTCCTGGAGGTCGACCCGGCCCAAGAGACGGGGGTCGCTCAAGGCCCCCATGGCGCGGACGTCGATCGTCGCCGACCCTTCGGTGGCCAGGGTCGGAGCAAAGGCAGCGAGCACCAGGAGATTGACGTCGCCTTTGACGGCGATATCGAGCGCGCGCGCCTCGGCAGGAACGATCGTGACGGTGCCCGTGACGGTGAGCGGGCTGCCGCCGGCCGTCCACGCGACGTCTTCGAGCGTCACGACACCGTCATCCAACACCACACGTGAGGGGTGCGCCTGCTGCACCTCGACGCCCGCCACGGTGTAGGCGGCCTCGTCGAGCACCAGGGTGGCACGAACGTCCGCGAGGCGCGGGCCCGAGATCTCGGCGGTGACACCCGCCGAGAGATGTCCCTGCACGCGTCGCAGCGTCTCGTCGCCAATCCAAGGAGCGAAGGCTTCGGCGCCAAGCTTCGTCACGCGCAGCTCCGCCCGTCCGTTATCGGTCGGCTTGCCGGCTGCCGACGAGTCGATGAGCGCGCGCGGCATCGTCGCCGACCCCTGGATGCCGCCGTCCTGCCACGTGCCCGTCAGCGACGGCACCTGGATCGTGCGACCGTCGAAGGACGCCTGCAGCGTCAGAGCCGTCACGGGCGGCGCCTGCCCCCACTCGAGGATGCCGTCTGCGAGACCGACCGTCGCCGTGGACGAATCGATCCCGCCGGTGGACTGCCATCGAGCGGTCAACTGGCCGCTCGCGGCGAGATCGAGCGGCGTGCCGAAGGCGTGTGAGATGCGGACCAGGTCGCCAAGCTCGCCCTGGAACGACGCATCCCACCTGCTGGGACCGCTTCGCGCCAAGGCGCCCGAGGCCTGCAGCCGCCCGCTGCCAATCTGCAGGTTCAACTCGTCAATGGCCAGTGTGGACTGCTCCCAGGAGAACCGCGACGGTGCCGCGAGGGAGATCGGCACCTCGCTGATGGTCGCCGCGACCTCCTGCAAATTGACGAACGCTCGGCTCGCGGCAAGGTCGGATGCCGTTCCACTCGCCGTAGCGCTGAAACTCACGTTGCCGGCCACGGTTTCCGGCGGCGCTCCTGCGAGTGGCGACAGAGCCGCCAGATTCACGCGGTTGACCACCGCGACGGCGTCGTAGGCATACGGCGCCTGCATGGCTATCTTGCTATCGACGAAAGCGCCGAGCGACGGCACGAGCACGGTCAAGAGCGCGTTCTCGCCCGTGAAACGGGCGGTGGCGCTGCCGCTGCCGACGAGCGTCCCCGCCACCCCGCCGGTGATCTCGAAAGCCGCCGCCGCCTCTCCACCGGGCCGGTCGATCGTTCCCGAGCCCGAGTACTGCAGATTGGTCACCCGAACCGTGCTCTCGGTCGACCCAATCAGCGGGCCGCTCCAGCTCAGATTCGATCCCCGGAGATCCGCCGTGTACGCACCCGTGCCCCACGCGTAACGGCCTGTCCCGGACAGGTCGCCAGCGCGCTGTTCGGCGCGAAAGGACTCGACGCGAATCTCCTCGCCCGCCACGCGTACGCGCGCGTCGAGGTTATCGACACGTTGTCCGCTGACCTCGAGGCGCTCGCCGATGAGATCCACGACAACCTCGGGCGCGGCGGTCGTGCCGCCCAGCGTGGCGGTGGCGGCGACCGGCCCGCGAATCACCATGCCGC
>JAIVJN010000349.1:0-1758 GCA_020200025.1 Acidobacteriota bacterium
GTGACGGCGTTGTCTTGCCCCGCTTCGCGGGGCGTAGACATCTCCTCAGGCAACACGGAAAAACTTGCTTCATTCGTGACGCTCTCAGCCTGAGGAGATGTTCAGCCTGAGGAGATGTCTAGTCTAGGGACGCGTCGAGAAATCCCGCCCGTCGCTGGTGGCACGCGCCTCGATCCGCTTCACCACGCCCGGGCCGAGCAGGATCTCGAGCCGGGCCAGGATCAGACCGGTCGCGCGTCCCACTTCGTGCGCCCAGTGCGGACTGGCCGCCGTGACGACCAGCGCGTGATCGCGCAGCTCCGCGGACGTCACACGCGCCAGGGCTGGCCCGACGGCCGTTCGCCACGCGAAGGCCACCTTCTCGGGACACAGCGGCGCTTTACGGATAATCTCGGCAACGACACCTGGAAGAATGCGGTGCGCGGGGATCATGCGGTGAGGATAGCAGACGGCATCCGGCAATCGGCAATCGGCAATCGGCAGGCGGCAAGCGGCCCGCCTGCGCTCGCTCGAGCACGGACGCGGCCCGAACGGTGAGGCCGCGAAGGCGGACAGACGGCAGACGAGTTGACAGTTCGCAGTTGACAGTTCGCAGTTGACAGTGGGCAGTTGCTTGCTGTCGATTGGCAGATGACAAAACTACAGGAGAAGCAACCGGGTTGCTCTCGAGAATCGCGAGAACAACCGGGTGCCTCGACAGCGCCTCAGCACTTTGCACTTTGAGCTCTGCACTTGACCCGTCCCCCATCCCATGTTGATCCTCGCCTCCGCCTCGCCCCGGCGTGCCGAGCTCCTGACCGCCGCGGCTATCGCGTTCGAGGTGGCGTCGGCCGGTGTGGACGAGACACCGCAGGCAGGCGAAGCAGCCGCGGCCTACGTGCGACGTCTCGCTGAAGCCAAGGCGCGTGCGGTGTCGGGTCGGGTACCCGGGGCGCTCGTGCTGGGCGCCGACACCGTGGTCGTCATCGATGGAACCATCTTGGGAAAACCGGCCAGCAGAGCCGATGCAATCGACATGCTCCGCAAGCTGAGCGGACGCACGCACGAGGTGCTGACCGGCGTCGCGCTGATCTCACCCCGGCTCACTGACGTCCGCGTCGCCGTCACGCAAGTGGTGCTCGCCGCGCTCAGCGATCACGAGATCCGCCGCTACGTGGCGGGCGGAGAACCGATGGACAAGGCCGGCGCCTACGCCATCCAGGGCCACGCCTCGCGCTTCGTCGAACGCATCGACGGCTCGTACAGCAACGTTGTCGGCCTGCCGGTCGCGCTGGTTTATGGGATGATGGTCGAGGCTGGCGCGACGTCCTTGTAGAGGCGGACTTTAGGCCCGCCGGCAAAGTGGCCGGTCCAAAGACCGCCCGCTACAAAAGCCGTGGCGGCTGCGGTATGCTTGACGTCTCGGTTCTAGCAGCCCTAAGTCGTCAGCCATGAAGCACAAAGCGCTCAAGGTCGGTCTCACGAGTCTCGTTCTCGTCCTGGCGTTCGGAGGTCTGCTCTACTCCACGCTCGGCGAGGACATGGCGTACTACAAGCACGTCGACGAAGTGATGGCGCAGCCCGAGCAGTGGTACGGCAAGTCGCTGCAGTTGCACGGGTTTGTGGTGCCTGAATCCATTCTCGTCAACAAACGGACGCTCCAGTACAAGTTCCAGGTCCACAGCAACGGCAAGACCATACCCGCCTCCTATACCGGCATCGTGCCCGACACGTTCAAGGACGAGGCCGAGGTGGTCTTGAAGGGGCGGCTGTCCGATG
>JAIVJN010000349.1:1827-7192 GCA_020200025.1 Acidobacteriota bacterium
GCTTCACTTCCCTATGGCATCACTGGGCGCGTTCCTCCTCATCCTGACCTTCGTGGTCGCGGCCTACGCCGCAGCGGCCTCGGTGGCTGGCGCACGGCGTCGCAGCACCCGGCTCATCGAGAGCGGCATCGGCGCCTTCTACTTGGTTGCCGGGCTCATGGCGGTAGCTTCGGGCGTGATCGTCTATGCGTTCGTCGCCGGCGACTATTCGATCAAGTACGTCCAGCGCTACTCCGACGCCGTTCAACCGCTCGCCTACAAGATCACGTCGTATTGGGGCGGCCTAGACGGCTCGGTGATGTTCTGGGTGTTCGTGCTGTCGGTGTTCGGGTCTGTTGCCGTCAAGGTCAATCGCGAGCGTCACCGCGAGCTCATCCCGTATGTGGTCGCGATCACGGCCGTCGTAGAGATGTTCTTTCTCTACTTGATGATCACGCACAACAACCCCTTCGACACCTATCTCACCGAAGCGCCGACCGAGGGGCGAGGGCTCAACCCGCTGCTGCAGAACTTCTACATGGCGATTCACCCGCCGACGATGTACCTCGGCTTCGTGGGATTGACCATTCCGTTCGCCTTCGGTATGGCGGCGCTCATCACCGGGCACCTCGACGACTCGTGGCTGCGGGCCGTGCGTCGCTGGACGATGTTCTCATGGTTCTTTCTCTCGCTCGGCCTCACGCTGGGCATGATCTGGGCCTACGAGGAGCTGGGCTGGGGTGGCTACTGGGGTTGGGACCCCGTCGAAAACGCGGGGTTGCTGCCCTGGTTCACGGCGACCGCTTTTCTGCACTCGGTGATGGTGCAAGAGCGCCGCGGCATGCTCCGCGTATGGAACGTCACGCTCGTCATCACCACGTTCCTTCTCACCATCTTCGGCACTTTCATGACGCGCTCGGGAGTGGTGCAGTCGGTGCACGCGTTTGGCGAGGACCCGGAGTTGGCGCGACTCTTCACCATTTTCATGGTGAGCACGCTCATCTTCAGCTTCGGGTGGGTGATCTACCAGCTGCCGCTGCTGCGCTCGCGCAACGAGCTCGATTCGTGGGCGTCGCGCGAGGCGGCGTTTCTGGCGAACAACTGGGTGCTGCTCTTCTCCGCCCTCTTCGTGCTCTTTGCCACCATGTTCCCGACGCTCAGCGAAGCGCTGACGGGCGAGCGCCTTACCGTCGGCCCGCCGTTCTTCAACCGTTGGATGGCGCCGATCGGCCTCATCCTGCTGCTGCTTACGGGCGTCGGGCCGCTCCTCGCCTGGCGGAAGACCACACCCTCGAACTTGCGCTACCAGTTCCTATTCCCCGCGGCCCTTGCGCTCGTCGTCGGCGCCGCCGCCATCGCTCTCGGGGTGCGCGTGTGGAGCCCGGGAATCTGCTTCGCGTTCAGCGCCTTCGTGCTCGGCACGCTGACGCAGGAGTTCTATCGCGGGGCGAACGTGCGCCGTGGGATGACCGGCACGGACCTCTTTACCGCGATGGTCGGCCTGGTTGGCCGCAACAAGCGCCGCTACGGCGGTTACGTTGTGCACCTCGGGATCGTCCTCATGGCGCTCGGCTTCGCCGGTGACGGTTTCAGCCGCGACGAGCAACTGCTGTTGAAGCCGGGTGAGGAGGCCACGGTCGGCGATTACAGGCTGCACCTCGACGCCCTTCGCGTCACCGACGATGGGCAGAAGCAGATGGTCACCGGGCACGTTACGGTGAGCGACGTGGCTTCGGGCGCCGAGATCGACAAGCTGCATCCGGCGAAGTGGTACTTCAGGAAGCACGAGCAGGAGCCGACCACCGAAGTGGCCATCCGTCGCACCGTGGCCGAAGACCTCTATATCGTGATGTCGGCCTTCGAGCTCGAGGGACAGACAGCCAGCATGGAAGTGCACATCAACCCGCTCGTGAACTGGATCTGGTTTGGCTTCGGCATGCTGGCACTCGGCACGGCCGTCGCGTTGCTCCCCGAGCGGGCGTATAGCTTCGCCCTGGCCGGCACGGCTCCGGCCGCGGAGGCGACGGCCACGCTCCTCATCCTGGCGCTGGTGCTCGTCCCGTCGGTTGTCTCGGCACAGCACACGCCCGCGCCACTCGATCCGCAGCTGCAAAAGCAGTCAGCCGAAGCCCACGCCATCGGCGACAAGCTGGCCTGCTGGTGCGGTTGCTCGAAGTTGCCGGTGGGGCAGTGCACCTGCGGCCATTGCGCCATCGTTCGCACTGAGATCGACTCGATGCTCGGAGAAGGCAAGACCGAGGACCAGATTCTGAACGCGTTTGTCGTCAAAGAGGGCGGCAAGCATGTCCTCGCCGAGCCGGGCCGGCTGGTCTGGCTTTTTCCCTACTTGGCCGGCTTGACGGGCGCGATCGTCGTGGGCCTCACGGCGGTAAAGTGGTCCAGACGTCGACCGGAGGCTGACGACGCCGGTGCGTCCGCTCCGACCCCGACACACGCGCTCGAAACCAAGCTCGATGACGAGCTGCGAGATCTCGACTAAGGACTCGTTCGCCACGGACGATCCTGAGAAGTTTGACGATGCCCTCCACGACGGACGCTGTTGGCGAAGGATCGCCTGACGGTCTCCTTCGGCCGTGGCAGTTCTTCCTCCTCGCCGGCATGCTCGGTGCCACCGCCACCGTCATCGTGGCGACGGGACAAACGCCGGCGTCAATCGTCCTCTTGAGCCTCACCGTTATAGCCGCCGCCTTCGCCGGGTTGGGCCTCTACCGTACGCTGCTGCCACTCGTCTCCGCTGAAGGCGGTGATGCGCCCACCCTGATCGGCGGCCGAACACGCGCGGCGCTCGAGCGTGAGAAGCTGCTCGTGCTCCGCGCGATCAAGGAGCTCGAGTTCGACCATGCGATGGGAAAGGTGGCCAAGGCAGACTTCGAGGAGATGGGCGCGCGACTGCGGAGCCGGGCCATTGGTCTCTTGCAAAAGCTCGAGGATGGTAACGGCTATCGGGCGATTGTCGAACGTGAGCTGCAGATGCGGCTGGCGGGAAGGACAGCGGCACCCGGAGGGCCGACGCCGGCTGAGTCCCCAGGGCGGGATCCGGGCTGGGGTGCCCTCGAGCCCCCGCCACAGGCAGAGAGCGATGCGGTTGAGGGCGACGCCGCCGCTGAAGCCGAGGCTCGAGCCTCGACTCTCCGCTCGTCGGTGCAGGCGTGTGCCTCGTGCGGCGTGGAGAATGATTCAGATGCAAGATTCTGCAAGAGATGCGGCACAAAGTTGTCAGCCGGGCTGTAGAACCGCACAGCCGAATGCCGTGAGCCCCTTGATCTGTCGCATCGTCTTCGGCGTCTTCGCGTGCTTCGTACTGGCCGTCAGCGTGCAGGCGCAGAACATGCCGGACCCGTCGCAGATGTCGGGAGTGCCGTTGCCCGCGCCCGAGCTTGCCACCGGCACCGTGACCGTCCGCGTCGTGCGCGAGCGGATGGGCAACAACATCGCCAACCAGCCGGTGACGATTCGCGGCGGGCAGATCGAGCAGCGGGCGCGTACCGATGCGCAAGGCCGCGCCGTCTTCACCGGGCTTCCGCCCGGCGCGACGGTTCAAGCCGAGACGGTTGTCGACGGCGAGATGCTGACGTCGGACGAGTTTCCAGTGCCCGCGAGCGGCGGCACGCGCGTGGCGCTCATCGCCGGGATCACCGAAGCACAGGCGCGCGAGCGCACAGCCGCCGAAGAGGCCGCACGTGCGCCGGCACGTCCCGGCATCGTCACCTTCGGCGGCGAAACTCGGATCATCCTCGAATTCCAGGACGACAATCTTCAGGTCTTCTACATTCTCGACGTCGTGAACGGGGCCCGTACGCCGATCGACATCGGCGCGCCACTGGTGCTCGAATTGCCGGCAGCGGCGACCGGCGCGGCGTCGCTCGACGGCTCGTCACCTTTGGCCGCGGTCAGTAGCAATCGCGTGACGCTCACAGGACCGTTCCCGCCCGGGACGACGCCAGTCCAGGTCGGCTACCGCATGCCGTGGACGGGCGACCGCGTGCGCATCGAGCAGCGGTGGCCTGCCGCAATGGAGCAGGTCTTCGTCGCCGCCGAGAAGGTGGGCAAGCTCGATCTCAGCTCGCCCCAACTGACGGCACAGCAGGAAGCCAACGCCCGAGGTGCGCCGTTCATCATGGCCACCGGGCCTCGGCTGAGTGCCGGCAGCGTCTTGACGATCGACGTCACCGGCCTTCCGAATCGGAGCACGTTGCTGCGAGATGCGGGCTTGACGCTGGCCGGGCTGACGCTGCTCGTCGGCGCGTGGGCCGCGTGGAACGGATCGCCCAAGCGTGCCGGTCACGAGGCGCAATTGAAGGCGCGGCGCGAGAAGTTGTTCGGCGAGCTCGTCGCGCTCGAACAGCACAAGCGGTCGTCGGATCATCCTCGCTATGCGTCGCGGCGCCAGTCGCTCTTGTCGCAACTCGAGCGCATCACCGGCGAGCTCGATGGCGCGCCAGGTCCAGCCACGGCTCCCCCCGTGCCCGCGACCGTGTCGGGCGGCGCCCCTTCGACCAGCGCAGGGTCGCCCCGAGCGGCGGCGAGGGGCGAGGGCGCCGCTCGGTGACCGTGGATTTCGCGCGCGTGGCGGCCGTCGACGTGGGCCGCCATTTTGGTCGACGAAAAGCCCTCTCGAACATCAGCTTCACCTGCCGCGCGGGCGAGATCGTCGGCGTCCTGGGACCGAACGGCGCCGGCAAGTCGACCCTGCTCTCTATTTTCGCGACCTTGCTGGCGCCTTCTGCCGGGCGCATCGAGTACGGCGAGTCGACCGCGGCGCTCTCCGGCGCCGAGCTGCGTGCGCGGCTCGGGGTCCTTGGCCACGACCTTTATCTCTATCCCGAGCTGACCGCGCGGGAGAACCTGACCTTCTTCGCGCGCCTCTACGGGCTGGCCGAATGCCACCGGCGCGTCGCCGATGCCCTCGAACAGGCGGGGCTCACCTCGCGCGCCGACGATCAGGTCCTGAGCTTCTCTCGCGGCATGCGTCAACGCCTCGCGCTCGAGCGGGCGCTCGTCCACGTGCCGCGGCTGGTGCTTCTCGACGAGCCGTTCACGGGCCTCGACCAGGCCTCGGCGGCGGCGCTCGTGGCGCGGCTTCGCGGCTTACAGGATCGTGGCGCCATCATCCTCCTCGCCACGCACGACCTCGACGTGGCCGAGGGGCTCCTGAGCCGCGCGCTCTTTCTTCGCAGTGGTCGCCTGGTCGGCCGTGATGAGGAAAGCACCAGCCTTCGATCGCGCTACCAGGCGGCCATCAGCGCGTCATGAGCGAGTCGTCTCGGTCCTCGATCTCGTCGGCGGCCCGATTCGCCGGCGTGGCGTGGATCATCGTGAAGAAGGATCTGACCGTCGAGATCCGCAGCCGCGAGCTGGTCTATAC
>JAIVJN010000350.1 GCA_020200025.1 Acidobacteriota bacterium
CATCGTATGTCCACCGCCCGGCGAGCATGGGCTCGATGCCGAGCGTCTCGTCCATTCGCACCAGGGTGTCGCACACCCCCCGCGTTCAGCGGATACTTGGCCAGGTCAGGCCGCTGCGGCAGCTCATTGAGGTAGCGGTCGGGACCTACCCCGACCATGAGCGTGGCTGCGGGGTTGCGCACCTCGGCGTAGGACGCCGAGCCGATGATCAGCCCGACGATTGCTGCCCTGGCGCGGTTCCTCAGATGCTGAAGCACGCGGCTACCGGTATACGATGCGACGTCGAACCTGTTTCCTCGCTGATCCGCATGATTCGTCACATTCCGCTGATGGCGCTGCTCGCAATTCTTGGCGCGTGCGGCTCATTGCCACCCCCCCAGCCTGCACGAACAACTCTCGTGATCGCGCAAGGCGGTGACCCAGGGGCGCTCAATCCCGCCGTCACGACGTCGGGTAATACGCACCCTGTGACCGATCAGATTTTCAATGGGCTCGTGGGACTCGACGAGCAGCTTAATCCCGTTCCGGAACTCGCAGAGCGGTGGCAGATCGAAGACGACGGTCGTACCTATCGATTCACGCTGCGTGGCGATGTCAAGTGGCACGACGGCAGGCCGTTCACCTCCGGCGACGTGAAGTTCACATTCGAGAACGCCCTCCTCAAGTATCACTCCCGAACACGGTCGGCGCTCGAAGGTCTGCTGCTGACGGTTGAGACACCCGATGACCGAACCGCAGTCTTCCGGCTGAAGCGGCCCTACAGCCCTCTGCTGCAGCGGCTCGACGTGGTGGAAGCTTCGATCATCCCGCGCCACCAGTATGCCGGGCAGGACCTTCTCACCGGTGAGCCCACTCGTCGGCCGATCGGCACCGGCCCCTTCCGTTTCGTGAGTTACGCACCAGGCAACAACCTGGTCCTCGAGCGCAATCCCGACTACTTCCGCAAAGGGCTCCCAGCCGTGGATCGGCTCGTCTTTCGCATCTTTCCCAATCCGGCGATGTCCGTGGCCGCGCTCGAGAACGGAGAGGTCGACTACGTTGGGAGCGTTCCAGGTGCCGATGCGCAACGTCTTCGCAAGACCCCGGGCATCGCGGTGGTCGCCGGCACGGGAGGCTCCGGCGGATCGATCTGCCAAGACGTGTTGATCCCGAACCTGACACGACAGCCCTTCAGTGATCTGCGCGTGCGCCGGGCCCTCGCGCACGCCATCGACCGGCCGTTCATCGCCGATCGCGTGTACTTCGGGCAAGGCACTCCCGCGACGGGACCGATCAGCCACCTGCTGACGTGGGCGTACACGTCTCAGACGCGACAGTATCCGCACGATCCCGCCGCGGCACGGAAGCTTTTGGACGATGCGGCGCGAGAACCGGGGAGAGGCGGGGAACGGTTCGCCATCACCTTCACGCACGCCGCCAATCAGCAGCGGCTTGCACAAGCGCTGCGGGAGCAGTTGAGTACGGTCGGCATCACCCTGAATGTGCAAACGCTTGATTTCAACGCTGCGGTGGAACAGGTGTTCGTGAAGAAAACCTTCGATCTCGGCTTCGCGTCGTTCTGCAACGGCGCGGATCCAGACATTGGCGTCCGGCGCGTGTACGTCTCGTCGAATATCGGCCCCTTTCCGTTCTCGAACGGCGCGGGCTATCGCAACGACCGGATCGACCAGCTGTTCGATCTGGCGTCCCAGCCGGTCGAGCGCGAGGCGCGACGGCGCCGTTACGCGGAGATCCAACAAATTCTGGCCGAAGACGTGCCGTACTTCTGGCTGATCGATTCTGAGGGATTCAGGGCTCACCGGACTGCGTTTACAGGATTCCGGCTGTGGACAGGCGCGTTCGTGGAAGGCGTGACGCCGGTGTCATCGGCGGAGCCATGAGCAGCGCTCAACCTTCAGCGACAAAGTGGCTCGGGCGCCGCTTGCTGACGGCCCTTCCGGTGATTGCCGGCGTCACGACGCTGACGTTCGTGCTCATCCACCTGGCGCCCGGCGATCCGATTTATGCGCTGGTCGGCGATGGTGGCACCCCCGCGTACTACGCAGATATGCGTGCTCGCTACGGGCTCGACCGGCCTCTGTTCTCGCAATTTGCCACCTATACGCGACTGGTGTTCAGCGGCGACCTGGGGTACTCGTTCATGTTTCAGGCGCCGGTGTCGGGTGTGTTGATCGATCATCTGCCGTCCTCCCTGCTCCTCGGGCTCACGGCGCTGCTGCTCGCCGTCGCCACGGGAGTGACCCTCGGAATCGTGTGTTCGTTCGCGGCCGGCACGTGGCTGGACCGCGGTATCCGCGCGGCCATGTCTGTCATCTACGGAGCTCCGGTCTTCTGGACGGGACAGGTCTTGATGCTACTGGTCGCGCTGAAGCTCGGCCTGCTGCCAGTGGCGGGGATGAGCTCTTTGCGGGAACCGCTGTCTGGGCTGGCTCATATGGCGGACGTCACGCGGCATGTGATTCTCCCCGCGGTCGTGCTGGCGCTGCCGTTCATTGCTGTGGTCACGAGTGTGACCCGTGCAAGTGTCCTCGGCATGCTGCGAGAGCCGTTCATTCGCGCGGCAGCCGCACGGGGAGCCACGAGTTGGGCGCTGGTCGTCCGTCACGCCGCACCCAACGCCGCGTTGCCCGTGACCGCCCTGATCGGACAGCACGCCGCAGGGCTTGTGGCCGGAGCTGCCTTGACTGAATCGCTCTTCGGCTGGCCGGGGATCGGCTATCTCGTGCTGCACGCGTCGCTGCATCGGGACTATCCGCTGGTCACTGGCGCGTTCATCGTGATCTCAGCTGGTGTTGTCCTGGTGAATGTCCTCACCGATGCCGCCTGCGCATGGCTGGACCCACGTGTACGCCTCTCCTAGCCTGAGTGGAAGACCTGCCACGACATCGACCGGCCGAGCACGCCGTCTCAGCAGCAGTGCGGCTGGACTCGCCATTCTCATGGCGCTGGTGCTGATCGCAGTGCTTGCGCCGTGGCTCGCCAGCACTGATCCGGCGGCCATCGCAGGTGAAGGACTGCGCCCTCCTGGGGCTCAGTACTTCTTTGGGACAGATGATCTCGGACGGGATGTCTTCTCGGCGGTCGTGTACGGCACCCGGGCATCACTCGTCGTCGGCTTCGTCGCTGCCGCCCTGTCCACACTGCTCGCGTTATTGGTCGGTGGGGCCGCAGCCATGCGGGGGGGGGCCGTCGATCAGTTCTTGATGAGGGGCACCGAATTCGTGCAAGCGCTGCCACGCTTTTTTCTGATCGTCCTGATTGTCAGTCTCTTCGGGAGCGTCTACAGCATCATCATCCTTGTCATCGGGCTGACGACCTGGCCGGCGACGGCACGGGTGTTCCGCGCGCAGGTGCTGGGTGTGCTGGGGCGTGATTTCGTGATGGCGTCACGCGCGTCCGGTGGATCGGACACGGCCATTCTCGTGCAACACGTGCTGCCGCATGCTCGACCAGTGGTCGCGGCCGAAGCGTCGTACGCGGTTGGAGGTGCAATACTTGCGGAAGCCGGTCTGAGTTTCTTGGGTCTTGGAGATCCGACGGTGATCAGTTGGGGGGCGTTGCTCGGCGGCGCCCAGCACTTCGTGCGCGAAGCGTGGTGGATGTCAGTATTTCCCGGAGTGGCCATTACGCTGACGGTGCTCGGATGTAACTTGATCGCTGACTCGCTGGTGACCGATCGTCGCTGACAACGGCATATTCACGTGAAGCGCCGCGTCTGTGCGCTGCTCTCCGCGCACAGCGATCCGCTGAAGGCGTCACGGCCGACAGATGAAGGCCGAAGTTACTGGCCCAGCTCGAGCTGCGCAGAGCGATCAGGCATCGAGGACCGTCGCGTGCGAGGGTGAAAGGCGAGAGCGGCTAGGCCCCGGCCAGCAACTCGGCTGCGAGCCTACGGACTGCCGTGATGCTCGCGGAGTTGGGACTGTAGTCGAGCGGCGGTTGCCCCACGCGTTCGGCGTCAGCAAGCCGATCATCGTACGGGATCTCGCCCACAATCTTCATGCCGTGTGTCGCGCAATACGACGCAACGGCTTCGCGGTCCTCCTCGTTCCGAACTTTGTTGAGGACCGCGCCTACCTCGCTGATGCCCAGGTCGGCCGCCAGGTTTGCAACCCGCCGCGCCGTCTCCATCGAACGGTAATAGGGCTCGACTACGGCCAGAAATCGCGACACGTGCTTCCCGGTACCACGAGACAGATGTTCCAGTCCCGCTTCCATATCAACGACGATGTCGAAGGTGTCGGGGGCCTTTGCGACCAGTTCTCCGAGAAAGCCACGGACCGTGGCATGGGCACCGCACATTCATCCGGCGCCGCCGTGTCCGACGGCCCCCATGACCACCAATCGCACCCCATCTGGTGCCTGCGTTCCGTACTCGTCCAGCACCTGCAGCGGGTCGCGCAAGAACGTCGACGTCATCGAACCGTCCGGCTGCTGTTCTCGTTTGAGGAGCGTTCGCGGCAGTGACACGATCTCCTTCGCTCGGTCCGGCTGGAGCCCCAATGTCGTCGCGAGATTCGGGTTGGTGTCCGCATCAACCGCGACGACTTGACGGCCCGACTGCGCCAAGAGGCGCGCGAGCGTGCCTGAGATCGTCGTTTTCCCGCTTCCACCCTTGCCCGCGATTGCCACGCGCATGTCCTAGAATCCTCTCATGGCCGACGTCAACGCGTCGCAAATCGAAATTCCGCCTTGTGGCTGTGGCTCGCCCGGCAGAACCTCTCCCTCCACGTGTTACTGCTCGGTCGAGGACCTGATGCGCGTAATCCGGCGCCGCTACTCACTGGCGTTGATGAATGCGATCCACCTGCACGAACCAGCGCGATTCCGTCAGCTCTCGACTGCCTTACCGCAAGCCAGCACGTCCACCCTGGCCGAAACGCTTGGGGCCCTCGAGACCGCCCAACTCGTGGTCCATCATACCGCCGAGGCCGCGCCAACCAGTACGTATACGCTCAGCGCCAGCGGCGCGAAACTGCTAAGCCGACTGCGCCGGCTCCTCGATGACGTCCAGCAGTAACGCTTCGGTCAATCGAAGTGCGGTTGTCGGACGCTCGGCTTGTCAGTATAGTCCGGAGGTCTGCGCGGGCAGCGTCTTGATGCAACGGGCCACGATCGAAGTGACCGGGCTGGTCCAAGGGGTCGGATTTCGCCCCTATGTCTATTCGCTTGCCACATCGCTCGGTCTTCACGGACTTGTCCAGAACCGTGGTGCACATGTGTTCGTGGACGTCGAAGGTGAGCCAAGCGCACTGGATGCGTTTATTGAGCGCCTGTCGCTGGCCCCGCCTCCGGGCGCCTCGATTGATCAGGTCCGCTGCCGGCGTGTGGCGCTGGCACACCATCGTGATTTCGCCATC